>JAEVHO010000333.1 GCA_016802835.1 Micromonospora sp. ATA32
GTCATCCCGGTCGCCCCAGTGGGGCTCGCACGAGGTGCTCCCCTACCGGGCGCCCCCAGGGCATGCTGCGCGGCATCGCCCGCTCGCTGTGGCGCCGCCGCCGCGGTCGCCGCCGGCTCGGTGGTGCTGGTCTACCCCGAGGGGCGCATCGGCCTGGACCCCGGCATGTGGCCCGAACGCGGCAAGACCGGCGCCGCCCGCCTCGCTCTGGCCTGCGGCGCCCCGGTCATCCCGGTCGCCCCAGTGGGGCTCGCACGAGGTGCTCCCCTACCGGGCGCCCCCAGGGCATGCTGCGCGGCATCGCCCGCTCGCTGTGGCGCCGCCCGGTCATCCGGGTCCGCTTCGGCGACCCGGTCGACCTCGCCCACGGCATGCCCGGCGCCGCCCGGCAGGGCACCGACCGATCACCGACGCGATCACCGACACCCTGGTGCCGCTGCGCCCCGACGAGCCCGACCGGCCCCGACACGTCGACCCGGGCCGCCCGGTCGACTTCAGCCGGCAGCACCGCCGCCGGCCGCCGCGCTGACCCGGCCGGCCCGGTCAGCTCGTGGGCGTCGACACCGTCAACGAGAGCCGGTCGATCCCCGTCGACGCCGAGCGTGGCGCCGGTGAAGGTCAGCGTCATCCACCACTGCCCGTCGCGGATGTCCGGAGCGGCCAGGACGGCATGCCGGCCCAGCCGGGCACCGACCAGGAGGGCGTGGAAGAAGGCATCCGGCTCGTCGAAGTACGGCCGGACCGCCTCCCCGTCGGGCCCTTCACGGCCCGCCGGTGCGGCCCACACGACCGGGAGCCCGGCCCGGTCGACCAGTGCGGCGAGCCGGGTCAGCGGCGCCGCGCCCCGAGGGTCGACGCTGATCGCGTACCGCCCGACCGCGGGCGGCACGCCGTCGCGCAGGGAGCCGGCATCGTGCTCATCCGGGTCGGCCGGCGCCCGCACCCGTACGGCGAGCTCGAGCCCGTTGATGCCGGGCACCCCGAGGCTCGCCCTGTCGATCACGGCGGAGAACCCGCAGTCCCGGTCCTCGTGCGGAACCGGAAGGGTCAGCACCGCCTCCGAAGCGAAGTAACCGACCGCGACCAGGGCATCGAACACGGCCTCGCTGAGCCGGGCGCGCCATGGTGACCCCCCACCCGGCCGGTGAAGCGCATCGCCGGGGCACCGGCAAAGGTCAGCGCTGCGTCGCGCAGCTCCGCGGCGACCGGGTTGCGCGGCGTGGACGTGCCGGCGGTGTCCGCCCGATCGCCGCCGGTGAACCGGAAGATAGCGAAGACGCGCCCGCGCAGATCAGCACCGCCACCAGCAGGGCCGCGCCCAGGATCAGCGGCCACACCGGGCGACGCGCCGGCCGCACCGGCGGTGGCGCGGGCTGGGCCGGAGGCGGCGGGACGGCAGGCCCCGACGCGCCCGGGACAGGACGCGGCTGATCTGACTCGCTCACCGACTCCCCGTACCGGTCACAAGGCTCGACGCTCGGCGGCCGGACGCGCCACCGATCCTAGAGGAGCTGGTCAATGCGATCCGCAGTCCGACGGCTGCCCGGCCGGTCCCGGTGGCGGGGCGGCCGGTGTCGGCCCGCCACGGCCGGTCACCGCGCGGCCACCGTCGCCCGGCATACTCCCGACGTGCTGCTCCGCTTCGACTACCTCGACGCTCCCGCGCCGCTGGCGTTCGCCCACCGCGGCGGCGCCGCCCAGGGTGACGAGAACACCACCACGGCCTTCGCCCGCGCCATCGACCTGGGCTACCGGTACGTCGAGACCGACGTGCACGCCACCGCCGACGGGGTGGTCGTGGTCTTCCACGACCCGACCCTGCGCCGGATCACCGGCGAACCGGGGCGCATCGCCGACCTGCGCTGGGCCGACCTGGCGTCGGTGCGGGTCGCGGCGCGGCGGCGGTACCCCGGCTGGACGAGGTCCTCGACGCGTGGCCGCAGGTCCGGTTCAACATCGACGTCAAAGCCGACGGCGGGGTCGAACCCACCGTGGCCACCGTCGCCCGCGCCGGCGCCGCCGACCGGGTGCTGCTCGCCTCGTTCAGCGACGCCCGGCTGGCCCGGATGCGGGCGCTGACCGAGGGCAGGGTGGCCACGTCGTTGGGGATGCGGGGGGTGGCCCGGCTGCGGATGGCGTCGCTGACGGGCGACGGCTGGTCCTGCCGCCGTGCGTGGTCGCCGCCCAGGTGCCGGTGCGCTACGGGCGGGTGCCGGTGGTGGACCGACGGTTGCTCGCCTACGCCCACCGGCTCGGGCTGCAGGTGCACGTCTGGACGATCGACGAACCTGCCGAGATGCACGAGTTACTTGATCTTGGTGTGGATGGCATCATGACCGATCACGTCGGCGTGCTGCGCGACGTCTACCGCAGCCGCGGCCACTGGGCCGCCTGAGCCACAAGGCAGAGGATCCGATGGCCGAGACCGCCACCCCCACGGTCGACAACCCGCCGCCCCCGGCGAGCACCCGCCGCGAACGCACCGGCTGGTACGTCTACGACTGGGCCAACTCCGCCTTCCAGACCACCGTCATCACGGTGTTCCTCGGCCCGTTCCTCACCACCGTCACCGAACTGGCCGCCGGCTGCGAACTCGGCGCGGACAGCTGCGACGGGTACGTGCACCCGCTGGGCATCCGCGTCGCCGCCGGCTCGTACTACCCGTACCTGATCTCCCTGTCGGTGTTCCTCACCGTCTTCGTCCTGCCGGTGGTCGGCGCGATCGCCGACCGGTCGGCGCACAAGAAGCGGCTGCTGGCCGGCGCGGCGTTCACCGGCGCCGGCGCCACCATCGCGATGGCCTTCGTGACCGGCGACCGCTACCTGCTCGGCGGTGCGCTGTTCCTGGTCGCCAACATCAGCTTCGGCGCCGCCATCGTGGTCTACAACTCGTTCCTGCCGCAGCTCGGCGGCCCCGACGAACGCGACGGCATCTCCAGCCGCGGCTGGGCCATCGGCTACCTCGGCGGCGGGCTGCTGCTCGCCCTCAACCTGGTCGCCGTGACCGTGCTCAGCGAGGACGGCAACCCGCAGCGCACCCTGGACCTGGCCCGCTGGTCGATCGTGTCGGCCGGCGTGTGGTGGGCGCTGTTCACCCTGGTGCCGCTGCGCTGGCTGCGCGAACGCCCCACGGCCGCGGCCCTGGCCGGCGGCGGCAACGTGCTCACCGACGGATTCCGGCAACTCGGGCACACCCTGCGGCAGATCAAGGCGTACCCGCTGACGTTGTTCTTCCTGCTCGCGTTCCTGGTCTACAACGACGGCATCCAGACCGTGATCACCCTGGCCAGCCAGTACGGCACCGAGGAGTTGCGGCTGGAGCAGAGCACCCTGATCGTCACCATCCTGCTGGTGCAGTTCCTCGCCTTCGGCGGCGCGCTGAGCCTCGGCGCCCTGGCCCGCCGGATCGGCGCCTGGAAGACGGTGCTGCTCAGCCTGGTGCTCTGGACCGGTGTGATCATCGCCGCGTTCCGGCTGCCCGCCGAGGCGCCGCTGCCGTTCATGGTGCTCGGCGCCGCGATCGGCCTGGTGCTCGGCGGCAGCCAGGCGCTGAGCCGCTCGCTGTTCAGCCAGCTCATCCCGGCCGGCAAGGAGGGCGAGTACTACGGCTTCTACGAGATCAGCGACAAGGGCACCAGCTGGCTCGGCCCGCTCGCGTTCGGTTTGGTGTTCCAGCTCACCGCCTCCTACCGGGTGGGCCTGGTCTCACTGCTGATCTTCTTCGTGGTCGGCTTCCTGCTGCTCGCGGCCGTGCCGATCCGCCGTGCCATCGTCGCCGCGGGCAACACGCCGCCCCGGGTGCTCTGACCGGTCCAGTCATCGGCCTGATCAGGCCGGGTCGATGGACTAGGCTGCCCCGACGTGACCGACGACGCCGCTGCCGCACCGATCTGCCTGGCCCGCCCCCTGCCGGGGCCGGACGACGCCGGGGCCACCTGCGCCGCGGCCCGCGGCCTCGACGGGCGTCCGCTGCACGCCGCGGCGCTGAAGTTCTTCTGGGGCCCGATGGACTCCGGCAAGTCCACGATGGCGTTGCAGATGAACTACAACCACGCCCGGCAGGGCCGCCGCGGCCTGGTCACCACCCGCATCGACCGGTCGCTCGGCCCGCAGGTCACCAGCCGCATCGGCCTGGCCCACTCCGCCGTCGAGGTCACCGACGACCTCGACCTGCGCACGCTGGTCCGCGACACCTGGGCCGAGGGGGTACGCGTCGACTACCTGATCTGCGACGAGGCGTCCTTCTACAACGTGGAGCACGTCGAGCAGATGGCGGAGCTGGTCGACAGCTACGACGTCGACGTGTACGCGTTCGGCCTGGCCACCGACTTCCGCTCCTGCCTCTTCCCGGCCGCGCAGCGGCTCTTCGAGCTCGCCGACTCGGTGGCCCGGATCCAGATCGAGGTGCTCTGCTGGTGCGGCCGGGAAGGCCTGCTCAACGCCCGGGTCGTCGGCGGCCGGGTGGTCCGCGAGGGCGAGCAGGTCGTCATCGGCGACACCGTGGACAGCGCCGAGGTGCGCTACCGGGTGCTCTGCCGGCGGCACTACCGCAGCGGCGACCTGGGCCCACGGGCCTGAACCGCCCGACGGGGCCTCAGAACGGGTCGCCGCAGACCCGCCACTTCCCGTCCTCGCTCACCACCGGCAGCTTGCGCTCCTCGCTGCCGCCGCCGTCGCGGGTGACCCGCACGGTGACCGTGCCACGGGGGCGACCGCCCCGCGTCGCCACCGACACGTCCACGATCTCGTAGCCCCTGACCTGCGGCGGAGTGCCCACCCAGCCGGCGAAGCCGATCCGGCTCCACCGGCCGCGGGCGTCGGCGCAGAGCCGGTCGTACGCCCGGTCGCTGTCGCCGGCGGCGACCTCGTGGAAGAACCCGTCGGCGGTCTCCCGCACCGGGCCGCTGGCCTGCCTGACCACCTGCAGGTTCCAGACCCCGAGCCCGGCCACCCCGACGCAGCACAGCGCCATCGCGAAGCCGCCCAGGACCAGCCCCGTCCGCACCGCGCGGCGCGGCCGGGCCGGCCGGGTCCACGGCTGCTCGGCGCCCATACACACCGACCGTAGAGAACGATCGCCGACCCGCGCAGCCACTCGCCCCTGTCGCCCCCGGCGGCGCGTCGAGCAGGGCGCGTGGGGAGACGAGCTGGCCGAACTGGCCAACCCGGCTGTGGGCACGCCGCTGGCTGCGGCACGAGGACATCGCCGTCGACGCCCACCAGCACCTGGAGCTGCTCTGCTGACCGGCCGGTCGGTCGTGGATCCGTCGGCCGTACCTGTCGGAAGATGTCAGGATCATCCGGCAGGCTGGCGGACATGACAGCAACCGCCGACCTCGCCATGGTCAACCTGGACAGCTCCGACCCGGCCGCCCACGCCGCGTTCTACCACCGGGTCCTGGGCTGGGACGTCACCCACAGCCAGCCCGAATACGCCATGATCAGCAAGGATGGTGTCTCCATCGGCTTCGGCCTGGTGGAGGACTACCAGCCGCCGCAATGGCCCGACCAGGCCTCGGGCAAGCGCTACCACCTGGACCTGTACGTCGACGACCTCGACCTCGCCGAGAAGGAGTTCGTGGCGGCGGGCGCGTCCAAGCCGGAGTTCCAGCCCGGCGCCGATCGGTGGGTGGTGCTGGTGGACCCGATCGGGCAGCCGTTCTGCATCTGCCCCCGTCCCCAGGGCTGACCCGCCGGCGGGGCGACCCCGGTCGATGACCGTGGCAACCGCCGTCATGGCGGCAGCCAGGTGGATCCGGCCGGGGCGCCTCAGCCGCGTCGGCGGGCCCGGGCGGCCCAGATGACGTACGCCGGGTCGCGGTCGAGGTTGTGCCGGTCCCGGTCGTACCGGCGGGTGGTGCGGGGGTCGGCGTGGCCCATGGCGTCCTGCACGTCCTCCAGCGGGACCCCTTCGGCGCGGGCGGTGGTGGCGAAGGCGTGCCGCAGGGAGTGCGGTGACAGCTTCGCCCACGCCGGGATGCCGGCGGCCTGGGCGAGGCGGCGGACCAGCCGGAACACGGAGTCGCCAGGTCCACGCGCCGGTGGCGGTGACCAGCACC
>JAEVHO010000334.1 GCA_016802835.1 Micromonospora sp. ATA32
GGCGGTGCTGGCCAGCGCCGACGCGGCCGGCGACCTCAGCGAGGTCGAGGACGAGCTGTTCCGCTTCGGTCAGCTGGTCTCCGGGCAGCCGCAGCTGTCCGGGGTGCTGGGGGACCCGATCGCGCCGGTGGCGCAGCGGGCCGGCCTGGCCCGTGAGCTGCTGGCCGACAAGGCCCGGCCGGCCACCGTCCGCCTCGTCGAGGTGGCGCTGGGCGGCTTCGGTGGACGCACCCTCACCGGCGCGCTCACCCGGCTGGTCGAGCTCACCGCCGACCGGCGGGACCGGCAGGTCGCGTACGTGACCGTCGCGGCCCCGTTGAGTGACGAGGAAGAGCGTCGACTGGGCGCCCGGCTCTCCGAGCTATACGGTCGAGAGGTCGATGTCAAGCAGACGGTCGACCCCGAGATCCTCGGTGGCGTGAGCGTCCGGGTCGGTTCCGACCTGTACGACGGCACGGTTCTGCGCCGCCTCAACGAGACCCGAAACGCGCTCGCGAAGCGCTGACCGCGTCCCACGAAGCACCTGAATGACAGACGCCATTCGGACCGGTCGGTACTAGGTATCCCGGGCCCCTGATACTTAAGGAAGCAGAGGATGGCCGAGCTGACCATCTCGACGGAGGAGATCCGCGGCGCCCTGGAGCGCTACGTCTCCTCCTACTCGCCCGACGTCTCCCGCGAGGAGGTCGGCACCGTCGCCGACACCGGCGACGGCATCGCCCACGTCGAGGGTCTTCCCTCGACCATGACCAACGAGCTCCTGGAGTTCGAGGACGGCACCCTCGGTGTGGCGCTGAACCTCGACGTCCGGGAGATCGGCGTCGTCGTTCTCGGTGACTCCGCCAAGCTCGAGGAGGGGCAGCGCGTCAAGCGCACCGGCCGGGTGCTCTCCGTGCCGGTCGGCGACGCCTTCCTCGGCCGCGTGGTCAACGCGCTCGGCCAGCCGATCGACGCGCTCGGCGACATCGCCAACGAGGGCTTCCGCGAGCTGGAGCTCCAGGCCCCGAACGTGATGTCCCGACAGTCGGTCAGCGAGCCGCTGCAGACCGGTATCAAGGCGATCGACGCCATGACCCCGATCGGCCGGGGTCAGCGTCAGCTGATCATCGGTGACCGGAAGACCGGTAAGACCACGGTCGCCCTGGACACCATCCTCAACCAGCGGGACAACTGGCGCTCCGGCGACCCGAAGAAGCAGGTCCGCTGCATCTACGTCGCCATCGGCCAGAAGGCCTCCACGATCGCCTCGATCAAGGGCATCCTGGAGGAGGCGGGCGCGATGGAATACACCACCATCGTCGCCTCCCCGGCGTCGGACCCGGCAGGCTTCAAATACCTCGCCCCCTACACCGGCTCGTCCATCGGGCAGCACTGGATGTACGGCGGCAAGCACGTCCTGATCGTCTTCGACGACCTGAGCAAGCAGGCCGAGGCGTACCGCGCCGTGTCGCTGCTGCTGCGTCGCCCGCCGGGCCGTGAGGCGTACCCGGGTGACGTCTTCTACCTGCACTCCCGCCTGCTGGAGCGCTGCGCGAAGCTCTCCGACGAGCTGGGCGGCGGGTCGATGACCGGTCTGCCGCTGATCGAGACGAAGGCCAACGACATCTCGGCCTTCATCCCGACCAACGTCATCTCGATCACCGACGGCCAAATCTTCCTGGAGACCGACCTGTTCAACCAGGGCGTCCGGCCGGCCATCAACGTCGGTACCTCGGTCTCCCGCGTCGGTGGCTCGGCGCAGGTCAAGCCGATGCGGAAGGTCGCCGGTTCGCTGCGGCTGAACCTGGCCCAGTACCGCGAACTGGAGGCGTTCGCCGCCTTCGCCTCGGACCTGGACAAGGCCTCCCGTGCCCAGCTGGAGCGCGGTTCCCGCCTGGTCGAGCTGCTCAAGCAGCCGAACTATTCGCCGATGCCGGTGCAGGAGCAGGTCGTCTCGGTCTGGGCCGGCACCGAGGGCAAGCTGGACGACATCCCGGTGGGTGAGGTCAAGCGCTTCGAGTCGGAGTTCCTGCAGTACCTCCGCCACAAGCACGAGGGCACCATCGCCGCGATCGCCGACAACAAGTGGGACGACGAGATCATCGGCACTCTCGACCGGGCCGTCACGGAGTTCAAGCAGATGTTCCTGGGCAAGGAGGACGAGCAGCGGATCAACGAGGCGCCGGCCACGCCGCTGGAGGGCGACGAGAACCGCGAGTCGGTGACCCGCTTCCGTGACGGCGCGACCGACCGCCCGGTAGAGAGCTGATCCATGGCCGCCCAGATTCGCGTTCTTCGTCAACGGATCCGCTCGGCGAAGTCGATGAAGAAGATCACCAAGGCGATGGAGCTCGTGGCGACGAGCCGGATCGCCAAGGCCCAGGCCCGGGTCCAGGCTTCCCTGCCGTACGCCCAGGCCATCACCGGCGTGCTCACGGCGCTGGCGTCCAACGCGCGGATCGACCACCCGCTGCTGACCCCGCGCGAGCGGGTGCGGCGGGCGGGCGTTCTGCTGGTCACCAGCGACCGCGGCCTGGCCGGCGGATACAGCTCCAGCGCCATCAGGACGGCGGAGGAGTTGATCGCCCGGCTGAAGGCCGACGGCAAGGAACCGGTCCTCTACGTCATCGGACGTAAGGGAGTCACGTTCTACCGGTTCCGCAACCGGCCGATCGAGGCGAGCTGGACCGGCTTCTCGGAGCAGCCTTCGTTCGACCATGCTCGAGAGGTCGGCGAGACGCTGATCAAGGCGTTCACCGCCGGGGCGGACGACGTCGACGGCGGCACCGGGGCTGACGAGGTGCTCGGCATCGACGAGTTGCACATCGTCTACACCGAGTTCCACTCCCTGATGACTCAGAAGCCGGTCGCGAAGATCATCGGCCCGATGCAGGTCGAGGACCGGCCGCGGTCCGAGGGGCTGCTGCCGGCGTACGAGTTCGAGCCGGAGGCGGAGGCGTTGCTCGACGCGTTGCTGCCGAAGTACATCAACACGCGGCTCTACGCGGCGTTGATCGAGTCGGCGGCCAGCGAGTCGGCGGCGCGGCGGCGGGCGATGAAGAGCGCCACCGACAACGCCGAAGACATGATCGAGAAGTACACGCGTGAGATGAACTCGGCCCGCCAGGCCGGGATCACCCAGGAGATCAGTGAGATCGTCGGCGGCGCGAACGCGCTGGCCGCGGCGGGAAGTGAAGTGTGATGACTGCCCCAGTAGAGACCAAGACGGCCACGGGTCGAGTGGTCCGGGTCATCGGCCCGGTCGTCGACGCCGAGTTCCCGCGCGACGCCATGCCGGCCCTGTTCAACGCCCTGCAGGTGGAGGTGAAGCTCTCCGGCGGCGCGAAGACGCTGACCCTGGAGGTCGCCCAGCACCTGGGCGACAACATGGTCCGCGCCATCTCGATGCAGCCGACCGACGGCCTGGTGCGCGGCACCGAGGTCAGCAACACCGGCTCGCCGATCAGCGTTCCGGTGGGTGACGCGGTCAAGGGCCACGTCTTCAACGCCATCGGCGAGTGCCTCAACCTCGCCGAGGGCGAGGTGCTCCAGGCGGACGACCGGTGGGGCATCCACCGCAAGGCCCCGGCCTTCGCGGACCTGGAGCCGAAGACCGAGATGCTGGAGACCGGCATCAAGGTCATCGACCTGTTGGCCCCATACGTCAAGGGCGGCAAGATCGGCCTGTTCGGCGGTGCCGGCGTCGGCAAGACGGTGCTCATCCAGGAGATGATCACCCGAGTCGCAAACAACTTCGGTGGTACGTCGGTCTTCGCCGGTGTGGGGGAGCGGACCCGTGAGGGCAACGACCTCATCGCCGAGATGACCGAGTCCGGCGTCATCGACAAGACGCCCTGGTCTTCGGCCAGATGGACGAGCCGCCGGGCACCCGGCTGCGGGTGGCGCTCTCCGCGTTGACCATGGCCGAGTACTTCCGGGACGTCAAGAAGCAGGAGGTGCTGCTCTTCATCGACAACATCTTCCGCTTCACCCAGGCCGGTTCCGAGGTCTCCACCCTGCTCGGCCGGATGCCGAGCGCGGTGGGCTACCAGCCGACCCTGGCCGACGAGATGGGCGAGCTCCAGGAGCGGATCACCTCCGTCCGGGGCCAGGCCATCACCTCGATGCAGGCGATCTACGTGCCGGCGGACGACTACACCGACCCCGCCCCGGCCACCACGTTCGCCCACCTCGACGCGACCACCAACCTGGAGCGGTCGATCTCCGACAAGGGCATCTACCCGGCCGTGGACCCGCTGGCGTCCTCGTCCCGGATCCTCGCCCCGGAGTTCGTCGGCCAGGAGCACTTCACGTGGCCACCGAGGTGAAGCGGATCCTGCAGCGCTACAAGGACCTGCAGGACATCATCGCCATCCTCGGCATCGAGGAGCTCTCCGAGGAAGACAAGATCACCGTGACCCGCGCCCGGCGGATCGAGCGCTTCCTGTCGCAGAACACCTACGCCGCCGAGCAGTTCACCGGCGTGCCGGGCTCGACGGTTCCGATCAAGGAGACCATCGAGGCGTTCAAGAAGATCAGCGAGGGCGAGTACGACCACTTCCCCGAGCAGGCCTTCTTCATGTGCGGCGGCCTGGAGGACCTCGAGGCCAAGGCGCAGGAGCTGATGAAGGGTTAGACCTCGGTCCACCCGCGAAGGCCGTCCCGGTGCTACCGGGGCGGCCTTCGTCAGTGTCGAGGAACTATGCTTCCCGCTGTCCCGTTCCCCGGGTCGGCGATCCGATCGCTTGCGAGGTACCGTCGACCCGCGATGTTTCCCCGGATAAACCTTGATCTTTGTAACACTTCGGCTCTGTGCGCCCGTCTCCTCTTCGTGGGCGTGACGAATGGAGATGCTCGTGGGTAAGGCCGGCAAGGGCCGCAGGTCCATGTGGTCAGGTGTGCCGCGGTGGGCCCGGGCCTGCACCGTGTTCGGTGCGGTCCTGATGCTGTTCAGCGGTGCGATGCTGGTGGGGTACGAAGCTCTGCTGGCCCGGTACGAGGGCGCGGTCGGCAAGGGTGACCTGTTCGGTGACGAGGCGGCCGGTGCGCAGGCGAAGCGCAACACCATCAAGGGCCCGCTGAACATCCTGCTGGTCGGCATCGACCCCCGAAACCCGGAGACGCCGCCACTCGCCGATTCGATCATGATCGTGCACATCCCGGCCGGGATGGACAGCGCGTACCTCTTCTCCATTCCCCGGGACACGGTGGTGGACATCCCGCGCTTCGACAAGTCGAACTTCGGCGGCGGTCGCGGCAAGATCAACGGTGCGATGTCGCTGGGCAGCCGGGTGCCCGACGATCCGCAGCACCCGAGCGCCGTCCAGGGCTTCGAGCTGCTCTCCAAGACGCTCACCGGGTACACCGGCATCAAGCGCTTCGACGCGGGTGCCATCGTCAACTTCATCGGCTTCCGGAAGATCGTCGACGCGATGGGCGGGGTCGACCTCTACGTCGACGAGCTGACCAAGTCCGAGCACCTCCAGCCCGACGGCACGGCGCGCAAGCTCCGGCCCGGTGGGGGCCACTACCTGGGCCCGCAGAAGGTCTACGAGGTGGGCCAGCACCACCTGAAGGGCTGGGAGGCGCTGGACTTCGTCCGGCAGCGGTACGGGCTCAAGGGCACCGACTACGGGCGGCAGCGGCACCAGCAGCAGTTCCTCAAGGCGATGGTGAGCCAGGCGTTCAGCAAGGACGTGGTGACCAACCCCGGCAAGCTCGACGCGGTGCTGCGGGCCGCCGGCAAGTCGGTCACCTTCAACGGTCGGGGCAGTAGCGTCGCCGACTACGGTTTCGCGCTGCGCAACCTGCGCCCGGAGTCCATCAGCATGGTCAAGCTGCAGGGCGGGGCGCTGCTGAGCTCCGGCGGCCAGTACGAGGGCGAGCAGCTGCAGCCCGTCGCCAAGGAGTTCTTCGCCTCGGTGCGGGACAACACCGTGGAAGAATTCATCGCGGGCCACCCGGAACTGCTCAACAAGTCGTTCTGAGATCGGCACCCGACGTGGGTGGCCGCTCGGGGCGGGACTAGACTTTCGGCCATCCGCCGCCGCAGCAAGG
>JAEVHO010000335.1 GCA_016802835.1 Micromonospora sp. ATA32
GTCGGCCCCGCCGACCAGCCCGGCATGTCCATCCTCCTGGCGCCGCCGGCCGCCGACCCCGGCGTCACCGACGACGAGCGCCGCACCATCCTCGAGATGATGGCCAAGGGCACCTACGGCTGGATCCTGCTGGCTACCCCCGACCTCGACGGCACCTTCGAGAAGCTGCAGGCCAGCGACGCCGAGGTCGTCCAGGAGCCGACCGAGCAGCCGTACGGGGTTCGCGACTGCGCCTTCCGTGATCCCGCGGGCAACCTGATCCGCATCCAGGAGCTGCGCTAGCCGTCCGGCGATCCCAGCCAGGACCTGCACAGACAGCACCATGAAGGAGCCCGCGCCCGACGTCCGCGTGCCTCGGCTGACGGTGCCCGTGTCTGGTGCCGCTGTCCTTCGACTGGGACGGCGACGCGCTGCTGGTGGCCCACGCCGTACCGCTGGTTCCGCATCTCCCCGCGCCGCATCCAGGCTTCGCGCGAGGTGAACGAGATGCCCGACCGCGAGCTGATGCGTTAGGGCCGCTGGTCGGTCTGACGCCTCGGCCGGGCGCGCGGCGTGGCCGAGGCCACAGGGGCTCCACGGGCCGAAGCGGCGTGGATACCTTGGTTCTTGCGCCAAGGGCAACCCCGACCAGCGTCAGCCGGACGGCGTCGCGCCACCCCAGCCGACACCGCCGTTCAGATAGACAGCGGATAGTTGCCACGACCGCGCCGACGAAGGAGAACCAGACGTACTGCTCGAAGCTGATCAGATCGAGCGAGGCGACGCCGACGGAGGCCGCGAAGGCGGCGCCGCCCAACAGATGGAGACACGATGAGCAAGGCCACGAGGACGAACACGCAGTCGCCTGCGCTGCACGCTGCCGACAGCCACGATCTGATCCGCGTGCAGGGCGCGCGCGTGAACAACCTCAAGGACGTCAGCGTCGAGATACCGAAGCGCCGGCTGACGGTGTTCACCGGCGTCTCCGGCTCGGGCAAGAGCTCTCTGGTGTTCGGCACGATCGCCGCGGAGTCGCAGCGGATGATCAATGAGACTTACAGCGCCTTCGTGCAGGGCTTCATGCCGACGCTAGCGCGGCCGGAGGTCGACGTTCTGGACGGCCTGACGACGGCGATCATCGTCGACCAGGAGCGGATGGGTGCCAACGCCCGCTCCACGGTCGGCACGGCGACCGACGCCAACGCGATGCTGCGCATCCTCTTCAGCCGACTCGGCAAGCCGCACATCGGCTCGCCCAACGCGTTCTCCTTCAACACCGCATCGGTCAGCGGAGCCGGTGCGATCACGATCGAGAAGGGCGCCGGGAAGACGACAACCGAGAAACGCGTGTTCTCCCGCGCCGGCGGCATGTGCCCGCGCTGCGAGGGCATGGGGTCGGTGACCGATTTCGACCTGTCCCAGCTGTACGACGACAGCAAGTCGCTCGCCGAGGGTGCGCTCACGATCCCCGGCTACAGCATGGACGGCTGGTACGGCCGCATCTTCAGCGGCTGCGGTTTCTTCGACCCGGACAAGCCGATCCGCAAGTACACCAAGAAAGAGCTCCACGACTTGCTCTACAAAGAGCCGACCAAGATCAAGGTCGACGGCATCAACCTGACGTACGAGGGTGTGATCCCGAAGATCCAGAAGTCGTTCCTGTCCAAGGATGTCGACGCGATGCAGCCACACATCCGGGCGTTCGTGGAGCGGGCGGTCACGTTCACCACCTGTCCTGAGTGCGGCGGCACCCGCCTCAACGAGGCCGCTCGAACGTCGAAGATCAAGGGGATCAACATCGCCGACGCCTGTGCGATGCAGATCAGCGACCTGGCCGAGTGGGTGGGCGGTCTGGCCGAGCCGTCGGTGGCGCCGCTGCTGGCGTCGCTGCAGCATTCGCTCGACTCGTTCGTGGAGATCGGGCTGGGCTACCTCTCGCTCGACCGGCCGTCGGGCACGCTGTCGGGCGGCGAGGCACAGCGCACCAAGATGATCCGTCACCTCGGGTCGTCGCTCACCGACGTCACCTATGTCTTCGACGAGCCGACGATCGGGCTGCACCCCCACGACATCCAGCGGATGAACGACCTGCTGCTGCAGCTGCGCGACAAGGGCAACACCGTGCTGGTCGTGGAGCACAAGCCGGAGGCGATCACGATAGCCGACCACGTCGTCGACCTCGGCCCGGGCGCCGGCACCGAAGGTGGCGAGGTGGTGTTCGAGGGCACGGTCGAGGGGCTGCGAGCCAGCGACACGCTCACCGGGCGGCACCTGGACGACCGGGCCTCCTTGAAGCCGTCGGTGCGGACGCCGTCGGGGGTGCTGGAGGTGCGCGGCGCCAACACCCACAACTTGCAGGACGTCGATGTCGACATCCCGGTCGGCGTGCTGGTGGTGGTAACCGGTGTGGCCGGGTCGGGAAAGAGCTCATTGATCCACGGCTCAGTCTCGGGCCGGGACGGGGTGGTGTCGGTCGACCAGGCAGCGATCAAGGGCTCGCGGCGCAGCAACCCGGCGACGTACACCGGACTGCTCGACCCGATCCGCAAGGCATTCGCGAAGGCCAACGGCGTGAAGCCGGCGCTGTTCAGCGCCAACTCCGAGGGCGCCTGCCCCAACTGCAACGGCGCCGGCGTCATCTACACCGACCTGGGGATTATGGCCGGCGTCGCCACCACCTGCGACGAGTGCGAGGGGAAGCGGTTCCAGGCATCGGTGCTGGACTACCACCTCGGCGGCCGCGACATAAGCGAGGTGCTCGCGATGTCGGTGACCGAGGCCGAGGAGTTCTTCGGCGCCGGCGAGGCGCGCACGCCGGCCGCGCACAAAGTCCTCGACCGGCTCGCCGACGTCGGGCTCGGCTACCTCAGCCTCGGCCAGCCGCTCACGACGCTGTCCGGCGGCGAGCGGCAGCGGCTCAAGCTCGCCACCCACATGGGGGAGAAGGGCGGCGTCTACGTCCTCGACGAGCCGACCACCGGCCTGCACCTCGCCGACGTCGAGCAGTTGCTCGGCCTGCTCGACCGGCTCGTCGACTCCGGCAAGTCGGTCATCGTCATCGAGCACCACCAGGCGGTCATGGCGCACGCCGACTGGATCATCGACCTCGGCCCCGGCGCCGGCCACGACGGCGGCCGGATCGTCTTCGAGGGCACACCCGCCGACCTCGTCGCCGCCCGCTCCACCCTCACCGGCGAGCACCTCGCGGCCTACGTCGGCACCTGACCGGAGGCCCTCGCGGACACCGTGAGACGAGTTAGAAACATGCCCATGACCTGCGCAAGCTCCCAGGCGGGCGCCTGATTCGCGACGCCCTGTGCGTGATGCAGCAAAGGTTAGGTTGAACTCGTCCTACTTCCGGTTCGATAATGTACATTATGTCAAGTTGAATCTTCTGGCCCCTTCTCCCACAACGCGGGTAGCAGTACGGCGACCGTGGTGACGCAGCTCGGTCAGGACGCCGGCTAGCCACCGGTCGCCCCGAGACGGCGATCCGCCAGCGCCTGCTGCAGGCCGTGGCCGGGATGGCGGCGCTGTCGCACCGCGGACTGTCCGAGCTGGCAACGCCTGCTGGACGCCGTGGTGTTCGCCGCCCGGGACTGAGCCGGATCCCCTCTCCCCTCGTCGGCACGTGGCCACGAACGCGAGAATCATGCATAATATCCCTTATGCATGATAAACAGGACGAATCGGTTGGACGTTTGATCGAGGAATTCCTGATCGCCCTGGCCACTCGTAAGCCATCCCCGCACACCCTCCAGGCGTACCGGCGGGACCTGCGCAGCGTCGCGACCCTGGTCAGCGAGGACGCCACGCCTCCACTCCCCCTCGACACCCTGCCGGTCACGGGCCTCACTCCCCGGGTCATGCGGGCGGCGTTCGCCCGCTTCGCCGCTCCACGCGCCGCCGCCTCGGTGCATCGGGCATGGTCCACCTGGAACAGCTTCTTCTCATTCCTGGTCGCCGACGGTGTCGTGCCCGGCAATCCGATGCCGGCGGTGGGGCGGCCCCGCGCCCCACTCCCCCAGCCCAAGCCGCTGCGGGGCGAGGACACCCCGGAGCAGTTGCTCGCCTCGGTGGCCAGGGATGACGGGCGGCAGCGCGACCCGTGGCCGGAGCGGGACGTGGCGGTGGTGGCGTTGGCGCTCTGCGCCGGGCTGCGGCTGTCGGAGTTGCTGGCGTTGCGGGTGGCGTCGCTGACCGGCCGGGTGGGTGAGCGGCGCGTGGATGTGGCCGGCAAGGGCGGCGGCCGAGGGTGGTGCCGATCGAACCGGAGCTGGACCGGGTGCTGGTGGGCTACCTGGACAGCCGGGCGCGGCGGTTCGGTGCCCGGACGGTGCGGCCGGATTCGCCGCTGCTGGTGGACCGCCGAGGTGAGCCGCTGCGCCGCGGCGGGCTGCAGTACCTGGTGGAGTCCTGTTACCGGCGGGCCAGCATCGTGGACCGGGTGCCGCGGGGGGCGCGGCTGCACGCCCTGCGGCATACCTTCGCGACCCGGCTGGCCGAGGACGGGGCGAGCGCGGCGGAGATCATGCGGTTGCTGGGGCATGCGTCGCTGGCGTCGTCGCAGACGTACATCGAGGTGACGGCGGGTCAGCAGCGGACGGCGGTGCGGTCGAACCGCACCAACCGGGCGTTGGCCGCGCTGGCGCCGGGCGCTGCTGACCGGTGAGGGTGCCCCCGGACGGCGCGGGTGGCCGCGTGCGGTGTGCCGATGCCGTCAGCAGAATCCGGAGCTGCTGGGGCTGCTCGACGGCGGCGGGGTGGGTCCGGATCGGGTTCGGGAGCATCTGGCGGCGTTGGCGGTCACGTTCGACGTGGCCGCGCGGGTGACGCGTACGCCGTTCTTCTTCAGCGCGGACCTCACGGCGGCGGCGCGGCCGGTGGTGGTGGACGGGAGCCTGGAGCTGATCGAGGCGGGGTGGCACCGGGAGGCGATGTTCTGGATTCTGGCGACGTACGCGCGGTGTCAGGCTGTCCTGGCGGCGGACGCTCCGCAGCTGGTTGCGGGGTTGTTGCCGTCGTTCGAGGCGGCGCTGGCGGATCTGGGGGTGCTGTCGGTGGCGCAGCGGCGGCGGCGGGCCGACGAGGTGCTGGGGTTCCTGCCGCGGTGGTGGGCGACGGCGGAGGAGATCGTGGCGGCGTTGCCGGCGCGGTGAGGTCGACAGTCGTGCCGCCGGTGGGGCAGGCTGGTGGGGACGCGACTGGCGGCACGGGGATGGCAGCAACCATCGGGGAGCTCGTCGCGGGGGTCGACCGCCTGGGCCCCCGCGTGCGAGGTGTGGC
Source organism: Micromonospora sp. ATA32 (assembly GCA_016802835.1). Taxonomy (GTDB): domain Bacteria; phylum Actinomycetota; class Actinomycetes; order Mycobacteriales; family Micromonosporaceae; genus Micromonospora. Next base: position 5,266 of record JAEVHO010000335.1, read on the forward strand.
ATGTCTGCTTCCGTTTTCACGACGACGACCGCTCGCCTGCTGCCCGGTAGGCCGGTGGCGGAGAAGATCCTGGCCGAGGTCGCCGAGGGTGTGGCGGCGTTGCGCGCGGTGGGGGTGACGCCGGCGTTGGCGACGGTGCTGGTGGGTGACGACGACGCGAGCGCCGGGTACATCCGGATCAAGCAGCGGCAGGCGGCGGAGCTGGGTTTCGCCTCCCCGCACGTGCACCTGCCGGCGTCGGCGTCGCAGGCCGACCTGCACCGGGTGCTGGACGACGTCAACGCTGACAAGGGTGTGCACGGGGTGTTGGTGCAGCATCCGATTCCCGGGCATCTGGACTACGACCGGGCGTTGCAGGTCCTCGACCCGGACAAGGATGTCGACGGGATGCACCCGGTGAACATGGGCCGGCTGGCGTTGGGGTTGCCGGGGCCGCTGCCGTGTACGCCGGCGGGGATCGAGGCGTTGCTGGCGTTTCATGGTGTGCCGGTGTCGGGCCGGGAGGTGGTGATCCTCGGTCGGGGTGCGACGTTGGGCCGGCCGTTGGCGATGTTGCTGGCGCAGAAGCGGCCGACGGCGAACGCGGCGGTGACGGTGGTGCACACCGGGGTGGCGGACTGGCCGCGGTACACCCGGCGGGCGGAGATCCTGGTGGCGGCGGCGGGGGTGCCGGGGATCGTGCGGCCGGAGCATGTGCGGCCGGGCGCGGTGGTGGTGGGTGGTGGGGTGCGGTACGAGGGTCGGCGGTTGCTGCCGGATGT
>JAEVHO010000336.1 GCA_016802835.1 Micromonospora sp. ATA32
GTGCAGCCCGTGCCGGCGGGCCGCGATCCGAACCCGCGCGGTCAGCTCCCGCTGATACGCCTGCGGCTTCCGCTCACCAACGTCGGACGCGAATGGGGTGGTCGTCCCCGGGCGGGGACGACCACCCCATTCGGGCGGACCGGGTGCGGGTTCAGCCCGCGACGCTGCTGAGGTGCTGCTTGACCTGCGTGATCGAGGGGTTGGTCAGGGCGCTGCCGTCGGCGAAGCGCAGCGTCGGCACGGTCTGGTTGCCGCCGTTGACCTTCATCACGAACTCGGCCGCCGCCGGGTCCTTCTCGATGTCGACCACCTCGTACCCGATGCCCTCCCGGTCGAGCTGCGACTTCAGCCGGTGGCAGTAGCCGCACCAGGGGGTGGAATACATCGTCAACATGCTCAGATCCTCCAACGGTTCGTCGGCGGCTTGCCGATCAAGCCAAGGCTAACCACTGCAACGTCCGGGCGAGCTGAGATGATTCCTGGCTGTGGTGGTTCACTCAGCGGCGGAACAGGTGCTCGCCGGGCTGGATCCGGAGCAGCGGTCCGCGGTGACCGCCCCGGCCGGCCCGGTCTGCGTGCTGGCCGCGCCGGCACCGGCAAGACCCGCGCGGTGACCTCCCGGATCGCCCACCGCGCGCTCTCCGGCGGGATCTCCCCCCGGCACGTGCTCGCGGTGACCTTCACCGCCCGGGCCGCCGCCGAGATGCGCAGCCGTCTCGCCGTTCTCGGGGTGCCGGGTGTGCAGGCCCGGACGTTCCACGCGGCGGCTCTGCGACAGGTGCGCTACTTCGCCCCCCGGCTGCTCGAGGGCCGGGCGATGCCGGAGCTGCTGGACAGCAAGGTCCGGGTGGTCACGCTCGCCGCCGCCCGGGTCGGCCTGCGGACCGACCGGGCCGCCGCCCGCGACCTGGCGGGCGAGATCGAGTGGGCCAAGTCGTCGCTGGTCGAGCCGGGGGAGTACGTGGTCGCGGCGGCCAAGGCGCTGCGTGACACCCCGCACGAGCCGGCGAAGGTCGCCGAGGTCTTCGCCGCGTACGAGAAGCTCAAGCGCTCCAACGGGGTGATCGACTTCGAGGACATGCTGCGCGCCGCCGTCTGGGGGATCGAGGAGCACCGGGACGTCGCGGAGCAGGTCCGCGGCCAGTACCGGCACTTCGTCGTCGACGAGTACCAGGACGTCAACCCGTTGCAGCAGCGGCTGCTGGACGCCTGGCTCGGCGGGCGGGACGACCTCACTGTGGTCGGCGACGCCAGCCAGACCATCTACTCGTTCACCGGGGCCACCTCGTCCTACCTGGTCGACTTCCCGCGCCGGCACCGGGGCGCGGTGGTGGTCCGGCTGGTCCGCGACTACCGGTCCACCCCGCAGGTGGTCGGGCTCGCCAACGCGGTGATCTCCCAGGCCCGGGGCGCCGAGGCCCGGCTGCGCCTGGAACTGGTCGGGCAGCGCCCACCCGGCCCCGAACCGGAGCTACGGATCTTCACCGACGAGCCGGCGGAGGCGAACGCCGTGGCCGCCCGCTGCCGGACCCTGATCGACGGCGCACCCCGGCCCGGGAGATCGCCGTGCTGTTCCGCACCAACGCGCAGTCGGAGGCGTACGAGAAGGCGCTCACCGAGGCCGAGGTGCCGTACGTGGTGCAGGGGGCGGAGCGCTTCTTCGAGCGCGCCGAGGTACGCCAGGCGATGGTGGCGCTGCGGGCCGCCACCCGCTCGATCCCGGGGGAGACGCCGCTGCCGACCGCCGTGGTCGAGGCGCTCACCGCGGTCGGCTGGGCACCGGGCGCCGCCCCGGCCGGCGCGCCGCCCGCGAGCGCTGGGAGGCGCTCGCCGCGCTGGTCCAGCTCGCCGAGGAGTACGCGGCCACGCCAGAGGTGCTGCCGATCGGGGACGGCGCCGCGGTGGAGCGCCCGGTCACCTTGACCGACTTCAACGAGGAGTTGCAGCGCCGGGCCGCCCAGCAGCACGTGCCGACGGTCGACGGGGTGAGCCTGGCCTCGCTGCACTCGGCCAAGGGCCTGGAGTGGGACGCGGTCTTCCTGGTCGGGCTCTCCGACGGCACCCTGCCCACCACCTGGGCCAGGACGGCCGAGCAGGTGGAGGAGGAGCGGCGCCTGCTCTACGTCGGGATCACCCGGGCCCGGGAGTGGCTCTGGCTGTCGTACGCCTCGGCCCGATCGCCGGGCGGACGGGCCCGTCGGCCGTCCCGGTTCCTGCCGCAGCTCGACCGGTCCGGCGGCACCGAGCGGGCGGCGCCGGCGGCGCGGCCAAGCGTGCCGTGGAGCGGCGGCGGACCCAGGTGATGTCCTGCCGGATCTGCGGGGCGACCCTGCTCGCCGGCCCGGACCGCAAGCTGGGCCGCTGCCCGACCTGCCCGTCCGATATGGACGAGGAGCTGCACGGGCGGTTGCGGGAGTGGCGGTTGCGGGTGGCCGGCGCGCAGAAGGTGCCGGCGTACGTGGTCTTCACCGACGCCACGCTGACGGCGATGGCCGAGCGGAAGCCCGGCCGGCCCGAGGAGCTGATCGCGATCGCCGGGATCGGCCCCCGCAAACTCGGCCTTTACGGCGAGTCGGTCCTGGCGCTGGTGGGCGGCGCGACCGTGGACGAAATCTGCCCGCAGAAAACTTTCGAAATCGAGTCGTAAAATCGTTTGCCCTCGCCCCCGGGCGAGGAATAGCCTCAGGACACACCTCGCGAGCGGCGCCATTCCGGCTGCTCACGGGGTTGGGACCCAGTCGATACGAGGAACGTGAGGGAGGTGGCAACCGTGGAGATCTTCACCTATGAGCGTCCGGCGGCGATGCCAGCTGCCTGCGCTCCGCTGTCGACTGTCCGGGTCGCCCTCGCCGCTGCACGACCGTCGGTTCCGCAGGTGCACCAGGTCCAGGTTCAGGCCGAGCTGAACCTGACCGTCGCGCCCACCGGTATCGAGGGCACCAGTGGCCTCACGGGCAAGGGCATCGATGGCGCCAAGAAGCGGATGGATGTCCGCGGCGTTCCACCTCGAGGTAGACCGGTCTGATCACAGACCACCGGCTCACCTCGAGGCCGCGGAACCCGCACACCGGGATCCGCGGCCTCAGTTTTTTGTCCGCCGAAGTTGTCGGAAAAAGCGATCCACGAGATCGAAGTGAGAGAGAGGTGACCGGGCGATGAGTCTGGCGTTGGCCCCCCTCGACGTGAGCGTCGAGCTGGAGGCGAACCTGCCCTGCCGGAAGTTCGACCCCGACCTGTGGTTCTCCGACTCGCCTGCCGAGCTCGAGCTGGCCAAGTCGCTCTGCGGGGACTGCCCGCTGCGCGTCGAGTGCCTCGCCGGTGCGGTGGAGCGGGCCGAGCCCTGGGGCGTCTGGGGCGGCGAGATCTTCGAGCGTGGCGCGGTCGTCCCGCGCAAGCGGCCCCGTGGCCGTCCGCGCAAGGAGGACGTCGCCCGTGACGCCGAGCTCCGGGTCGAGGCCGAGGCGCGGCTGGCGGCCAGTGGGCTGTCCGAGGCGCGCAACACGGTCCGGCTGGCGGCCTGACATGTTCCCGATCCGTACCCACGCCGGTGTCCGACCGGCCGACCGAAAGCTGAATCCGATGATGCACCTGCCGAACGGAACCCTCGAGATGCAACTACTCCACGAAGCGTTGTCCCGGGCTCGAATGCCACGGCCTCAGGCCGGTCGTACCACCACGAGCACTGAGGCAACCCGATCCGCCCGTACCGTCGCGATGAACAGCCGGAGCCAGTCGGCTCGCGACCTGGGCGCACTCTGACACCAACGCATCACCTGACAGGGGCGGGTGGCCGGTCACCGGCCACCCGCCCCTTCTCGTCGTCAGGCCGGCGGAGCCCTACCGGGCCGGCTTCGTCCTACCGGGCCGGCGGGATCCTCCAGGGCCGGACTTGTCCTCCCGGGCCGGCGGATTCCTCCCGGCCGGTCGCGTGCCGTCTCAGGCCACCGGGGCGAAGCCGGGCAGCCAGCGCTCCAGGATCGCCCGGTACGGCGCCTTCGCCTCGAGCTGGCACAGCACCCCGATCGAGCCCAGCGTCACCCGGTGGATCAGCAGGTACGACGGGGGCAGATTGAGCTGCCGGCTCAACTGGTAGGCCGGCGACCGCGGGCTGGCCAGCCGGGCCGCCTCCCTGCGCAGCCAGGCCCGAGTGAACCGGAACTCGTCGGTGGCGACCGGCTCCAGCATCGGCCGGATGAAGTCCAGCACCGCCTGGGCGTCGATCGGCTCGGTCGGGCTGACGAACCCCTCCTCGCGCAGGCCGGCCACCACCGCCTCCGCGTCGCCCCGCAGCGCGAGCCCGGCCAGCCGGCCGATCGGCTCCGGGGTGCCCTCCGGCATCCGGGCCACCGCCCCGAAGTCGATCACCCCGAGCCGGCCGTCCGGCAGCAGCCGGAAGTTGCCCGGGTGCGGGTCGGCGTGCAGCAGCCCGGCCCGGGGCGGGGCCGAGAGGTGCAGGGTGGCCATCAGCCGTCCGGCCTCGTCGCGCTGCTCCTCGGTGCCCTCGCGGATGATGTCGGCGAGCGGCGTCCCCTCGATCCACTCGGTGATCAGGACCCGGGGCGAGGCGGAGACCACCGCCGGGATGAAGATCTCCGGGTCGCCGGCGTACGCGGCGGCGAAGGCCCGCTGGGACTCCGCCTCCAGCTCGTAGTCGAGCTCCTCGGTGATCCGCTCCCGCAACTCGACCAGGAGCGGCTTGACGTCCAGACCGGGCTGGATCGCCCGGAACATCCCGCCGAGTCGGGACAGCTGCTTGAGGTCGGCGAGCAGGGCGTCGCCCGCGCCCGGGTACTGGATCTTGACGGCCACGTCCCGGGTGGCCCCGCCGGCCGGCTCCCGCCACACCGCCCGGTGCACCTGCCCGATGCTCGCCGCGGCAGCCGGCGTGTCGTTGAACTCGACGAAGCGGTCCCGCCAGGCCGGGCCGAGCTGATCGGCGAGCACCTTGTGCACGGTCGCGGCGGGCAGCGGCGGTGCGGCCTCCTGGAGCTTGGTCAGCGCCTGCCGGTACGGCGCGGCGATCTCCTCCGGCAGGGCCGCCTCGAAGACCGACAGCGCCTGCCCGAACTTCATCGCACCGCCCTTGAGCTGCCCGAGGACGCTGAACAGCTGCTCGGCGGTGCGCTGCTGGATCTCGGCCGAGATCACGTCGGAGGCGAGCCCGGTGACGCGCTTACCCATGCCGAGGACGGTCCGACCGGCGAAGCCGAGCGGCAGAGAGGCGAGCTTGGCGGTCCGGGACACGGCCCGGCGCGGGATGTCGGTCACGTGGCCATTGTTACCGACTCAGGGGGCCCGCCGCCGCTCCCTGGGGTCAACCTCGATGGTCATCCGCACCGAAGGCCGCTGGTCGGCGCCGTCGCCCGGAACAGCCGCAGGAGTGGTGCGGTGCCCAGACCCGCCGACGGAACCGGCCGGCCGCGCTGATCTCGACGGCGCAGCCGAGGGTCTCCGGGGTGCCGCCGTCGAGGTGGGTGAGCGCCTCCGCGGCGGCGTACGCGACCGCGGCGAGCAGCGTGGTGGTGGCGCACGCCTGGTCCGGGTCGTCGGCCGCGAGCTGCGCGGCGAGGGCCGGCCAGCCCGGATCACGGTCGACCCGGTGCAGGTCGAGGCAGTTCAGGCAGGGCCCGACGGGTGGTCGTACCAGCGGGCCGACCACCGGCACGCCCTCGCGCAGGCCGAGCAGCAGGTGGGCCTGCCGGCGCTGGGCGTGCCCGGCGGCGAGCAGAGCGGCGGGTCGGTCGGTACCCAACTGGATCACCAGGTCGGCGCGGCCCCGGCGGATCGGGCGGGTCCCGGTCCCGGGTGCGGTCCGGGCGATCGCCGCCCGGAGCGCGTCGGCGAGCGGGTGCCCGAGTTCGGCGGCCGGCAGACCAAGAGCCAGACCAAGCCGCCGATGAGCACGGCTGACGACACGACGCAACACAGCACGGCAATGTGCCACGGCTTGAGAGCACCCATGGGCGGGCA
>JAEVHO010000337.1 GCA_016802835.1 Micromonospora sp. ATA32
GTGCGGCCCCCCGTCGACGCCGTTCATGCGGCCGACAGGCCGGTGGCCGGAGCGCCCGCCCGGACCGCCGCGTAGTGCCCCGATCAGCTCGTCGCCGACGGCTGTCCAGCTGCGCCGGCTGACGGGCGACCCCGGGGCCGCGGCGCCGTAGGCCGCGCGCAGCCCGGGGTCGGTGGCCAGGGTCGAGACGGCGTCGGCCAGCGCGTCGCCGTCGCCGGGTGGCACCAGCAGGCCGGTGACGCCGCACTGCACCAGGTCGACCGGTCCGCCGCTGGCCGGCGCGACCACCGGTACGCCGCTCGCGGCGGCCTCCTGCAGCGTCTGGCCGAACGTCTCATGCGGGCCGGTGTGGACGAAGATGTCCAGGCTGGCGTAGAGCCGGGCCAGGGCCTCGCCCTGCTGGACGCCGAGGAAGGTCACCTCGGGCAGGGCCCGGGCGAGCTGGCGGTGCGCCGGTCCGTCACCGGCCATCACGACCCGTACGCCGGGCAGCCGGGCGGTGGATTCGAGCAGGTCGACCCGCTTCTCCGGGGCCAGCCGCCGACGTAGCCGACCAGCACCTCCCCGTTGGGCGCGAGCGTGCGGCGGACCGACTTGCACCGCTTGGTCGGGTGGAACCGCTCAGCGTCCACGCCCCGACGCCAGAGCCAGATCCGCTCCACCCCGTTGGCGATCAGGTCGGCAGCGGAGCGGGTGGACGGGGCGAGGGTGCGCTGCGCCGAGTTGTGGATCTCCCGCAGCCGCCGCCAGGCCGCCGCCTCGCCCCAACCCACCCGGTAGGCGCGGGCGTACGACGCGACGTCGGTCTGGTAGACCGCGACGGTGGGCAGGCCGTACCGCGCGGCGAGCGTCGCGGCCCGCGCGCCGAGGATGAACGGGCTGGCCAGGTGGATCACGTCCGGCTGGTGGGAGAGCAGCGCCTCGGCCAGCCGGGCGCTGGGCATGCCGAGCCGGAAGCCCTGGTAGCGGGGCAGGGGGACGCTGGGGATCCGGACCACCGGGTACGGCTGGTGGTCGGCACGACGGTGACGTGGTCCGGGTGGGGCGGGCGCGATGACCACCGGTTCGTGGCCGCGGGCCACCAGGTGTTCCGCCGTCCGGACGACCGAGTGCGCCACGCCGTTGACGTCCGGCGGGAACGACTCGGTCACGATGGCGATCCGCATGGCCCCACCGTGCGGGTGCCACCGGTGCTCAAGACGACGCGCTGCTGACCGGCCGGCGAACAGTACGGCACAACCCGGCGCACCGCCCGTCGGCCGGAAGGTCAGACGTCGTAGCTGGCGCCCGCCCGGACCACCTCGAGCGGGCCGGAGTACGCGGCCGCGGCCGCCTCCACGGTGTGCGCCTCGCTGCCCCAGGCCGTCACCAGGTGGGTCAGCAGCAGCCGACCGACGCCCGCCTTGGTCGCCGTCTCGCCGGCCTCCCGACCGGTCAGGTGCAGGTCCGGCGGGTTCTCCATGCCGTCGAGGTAGCTGGCCTCGCAGAGGAAGAGGTCGGCGTGCTGGGCCAGCCGCAGCAGCGCGTCGCAGAGGGCGGTGTCGGAGGAGTAGCAGAGCACCCGGCCGTCGTGCTCCAGCCGGACGCCGTAGGTCTCTATCGGGTGGTTCATCCGGTCGACGGTGACCGTGAACGGGCCGATCGGGAAGGTGCCGGGCTGCAGGCCGTAGAACTGGTAGACGTCCTCCACGCTGCCGTCCTCCTGCCCGTACGCGGCCGACAGCCGGTCCGGCGCGCCGGACGGCGCGTACATCGGCAGGGGCGGGTACGGCCCGTCCGGGGCGTACCGGCGGACCACCACGTACGACACCGCGTCGAGCATGTGATCGCAGTGCAGGTGGGTGAGGAGGATGGCGTCCGGTGCGTGCAGCCCGACGTACCGCTGGAGAGTGGACAGCGAGCCGGAGCCGAAGTCGACCAGGAGCCGGAAGCCCTCGGCCTCGACGAGGTACGCCGAGCACGGGGAATCGGGACCGGGGAAGCTTCCCGCACATCCCAGGACGGTCAGTCGCATCAGGTCGCCTCGGCGTCACGCACGGTAGTCGACACGCCGATCGGGGCCCGTCGATGATCTCTACCGACGTGTCCACCACGCTGCGCAGCCTACGCTCGCGGGCACCCGGGCAATAATGATCCGCTGGAAGTTGTCACCAACGTGACACCGCTCCATGTCCGCCCGCCGCGAGGCCGACGGGACCGTCACGGCAGCGCCTTCCGAGGGTCGCGCCGAGGGGGCCGCGGAGGCGCGTCGCGGGGCCGGGCCGACGTAGAGCCGGCCCGCCCCGCGATCGCCGATCAGGCCCAGAGCTGCCCCTCCAGGGCGTCCTCCGCGTCGGAGAGGGTGCCGCCGTACGCACCGGTGGAGAGGTATTTCCAGCCGCCGTCGCAGACCACGAACGCCACGTCGGCACGGCGGCCGTCACGGACCGCCTCGTGCGCCACGGCCAGCGCGGCGTGCAGGATCGCGCCGGTGGAGAAGCCGGCGAAAATGCCCTCCACCTCCACCAGCTGGCGGGTCCGCAGCACGGCGTCCCGGGTGCCCACCGAGAAGCGGCGGGACAGCACGGTGGCGTCGTAGAGCTCGGGGACGTACCCCTCGTCGATGTTGCGCAGCCCGTAGACCAGCTCCCCGTAGCGGGGTTCGGCCGCGACGATCTGGATGCCGTCGACCTTCTCCCGCAGGTAACGCCCGGTGCCCATGAGCGTGCCGGTGGTGCCGAGACCCGCCACGAAATGGGTGATCGAGGGCAGGTCGTGCAGCAGCTCGGGGCCGGTCGTCTCGTAGTGCGCCCGGGCGTTGGCCTCGTTGCCGTACTGGAAGAGCATCACCCAGTCGGGGTGCTCGGCCGCGATCTGCTTCGCCGTGGCGACCGCCTGGTTGGAGCCGCCCGCGGCCGGCGAGAAGATGATCTCCGCGCCGTACATCCGGAGCAGCTGCACCCGCTCGGTGGAGACGTTCTCCGGCATCACGCAGACCAGGCGGTAACCCCGGAGCTTGGCCACCATGGCCAGCGAGATGCCGGTGTTGCCGCTGGTCGGCTCGAGGATGGTGTCACCCGGCCGGAGCCGGCCGGCCTCCTCGGCGGCCCGGACCATGAACAACGCCGCCCGGTCCTTGATGCTGCCGGTCGGGTTCCGGTCCTCCAGCTTCGCCCACAGCCGCACCGGCGGCGCTCCCTCGGGCACCGTCGGCGAGAGCCGGGGCAGCCCGACCAGGGGCGTGCCGCCGCTGGCGTCGAGCAGGCTGTCGTACCGCGCCATGACGCCCCCCTCAGCGGGCGGCGACGGCCGCGCGGTGGGCGAGCGCCGCGGCGTCGTGCTGGGCGAGAGCCGCCGCCGCGGCGAACCCGAACGCGCCGCCGGCCACGGCCGGCAGGATGGTCACGCTGTCGCCGTCGTTGAGCTTGGCGTCCAACGCGCCGAGGAACCGCACGTCCTCGTCGTTGACGTAGACGTTGACGAAGCGGTGCAGCGTGCCGGTCTCGGTGACCAGCCGGCCGCGCAGCCCGCCGTGCCGGGAGTCCAGGTCGGTCAGCAGGTCGTCCAGGGTGTCTCCGGCGCCCTCGACGACCTTCGCGCCGCCGGTGTAGCTGCGCAGGATGGTGGGGATGCGAACCTCGATGGCCATGATGTCGTGCTCCTCAGTTGGGTGTGCCGCGGTGACGGGAAGGAAAGGGTGTGCGGGCGCTGAACGTCAGCGGCCGGAACACTCGTAATCGACCGTCGCCGGGCTCTGCCCGAACATGTAGGACTGGACGGCGTTCGGGTCCACGGCGGCGTCCACGATCTGAACCGGCTCCTCGGTCACCACACCGTCGACGATCCGGAAGGACCGGATCTCCTCGCTGTCGGGCTCACGGGTGGAGACCAGCAGGTAGTGCGCGCCGGGCTCGCCGGCGAAGGAGATGTCCGTGCGGGACGGGTACGCCTCCGTCGCGGTGTGCGAGTGGTAGATGACGACCGGTTCCTCGTCACGGTCGTCCATCTCCCGCCACACCCGCAACTGCTCCATCGAGTCGAACTCGTAGAACGTCATGGAGCGCGCGGAGTTCTCCATCGGGATGTGCCGGGTCGGTCTGTTGCCGCCGGCGGGACCGGCGACCACGCCGCACGCCTCGTCCGGATGGTCCCGACGCGCGTGGGCGACGATCGCGTCGATGATCGACCGGTCGATGCTCAGCACGTGGCCCAGCCTAGCGCCTGCCGGCCTCCGGCAGCGAGGTGGCGACGGTCACCCCTAGTCGATCAAGGCGTTGAGCAGGGATTCCTGGAGATAGCCGAGATAGGCGTAGACCGACAGTTGGAACACCCGGGAGGAGGTGGGATCGGCGGCCACCGCGTCGTCCAGCTCCTCGCCGAGGTCGGTGCCGTCCTTGATCTCGAGCCGTACGCCCATCGCCAGCCGGGCGTCGTTGAGCGCCCGCAGCCACGCTTCCGCCGCCTCGGCGTCGAGGTGCACCTCGCCGCCGGCCTCGTCCGGCAGGGCGGCGAGGATCGCGCCCGCCTGGTCGATCTTCGCGGTCTTCAGGTCGCCCTCGGTGTAGCGGCGGAACTCGGCGGCGCCCGCCGAGTCGTCCGGATAGACGTCGGGGAAGAGTCGCCCCACCACCGGGTCGGTGTGGTCGAAGCCGTCGGTGAGCAGCCCGACCACCTCGGAGGCGACCTTGCGCAGCACCCGGACCTCGTCCACGGCGAAGGTGGCGACGTAGCGGCCGGCCTGCCTGCGGAACATGCTCACGAGCGGTCCACCGTCGCCCAGAGCCCGTACGCGTGCAGCTGCGACGCGTCGTGCTCCATCCGTTCGCGGGCACCGGTGGAGACCACGGCACGGCCTTTGTGGTGCACGTCCAACATGAGCTTCTCGGCCTTCTCCCGGCTGTATCCGAAGAGCTTCTGGAAGACCCAGGTCACGTACGTCATCAGGTTGACCGGGTCGTCCCACACAATCGTCACCCACTGCCGGTCGGAGACCGGCACCTCGTCGGTGTCCGGCGTCTCGACCGGTGCAACCTGTGGAGCCGCCATGCCCCCCATCGTGCCACCGGATCCGGGGAACCGATGAACCGGAACGCCGGGCCGGGCCGGATCATCCTCCCGGGCCGCCCGGGCCGCTGCGGCGACCTGGTCGATCCCGCCGCGCTCAGGCGAGCAGGATGCCGTGGTCGACAGCATCGTTGAGCACCGCGCCCAGCGAGAGACGGATCACCTCGAACCGTCGGGAGACCTCCCGGGAGAGCTCCAGCTCGACCTCGCGCAGTGCCCGCTGGGCCCAGGACCGGGCGCCGTTCGGATCGTCGGTGCCCGCACCGCGCCAGTGCTGCCAGCAGGCGCCGGAGAGGGCGACGGCGACCGGCGGGAGCACCTCGGCGCGGTGCGCGCCCGGATAGCCGGCCAGCGCGTCGATCGCCCCCTCGCCGGGCAGCCTGGCCACCCCGGCCGTGCTGGTGATGAGCAGCACCCGGTCGAGGTCGTGCCCGGCCTTGTGGTCGGCGAGCCCCCAGCGCACCGCGGCGACGATCCGGTGCCGTACGCCGTCGGCGAGCGGAGCACCGAAGACCCGGGCGGCGGCGTCGTCGACGAGCGCGCGTACGGCGTGGTCGCACTGGGCGGTGGCCAACAGCGACAGGGCCTCCATCTCCCGGTCGAGCAGTTGCGGCAGGCCGGCGCAGCCGACCCCGAAGACGATCTCCTGCACCACCCGCAGGTGAGCGTTCGCCAACTCGAGGGCGAGGTGCTGGCGGATCCGCTGGGCGCAGGCGCGGACCTGACGGTCGAGCCGTTCGGCCAGGTCGCCCGGGTCGACGCCGGGGATCACCGACACCCGGCTGTGCGCGCCGGGCGGCACGGGCGGGTGCGCGCTGGCCCGGCGCAGCCCCTCGTCGACGGCCCAGCCGACCAGCGCCCGGCGCAGGTCGGCCTGGTCCCCCCGCCCCACCGGGT
>JAEVHO010000338.1 GCA_016802835.1 Micromonospora sp. ATA32
CTGGCCCAGCCGCTGCTCACCCGCGCGTGCTCGACCGGGTGACCGCGTCCCGGCCCACCGCCGGGGTGGTCGCCGTGCTCGTCGCGCTGGTGGTCGCCGGCGCGGCGGTCGGCGGGCTGCGCGACTATCTCCTGCAGCGCACCGCCGAGGGGCTGGTGCTGGGCACCCGGCGCCGCCTCGCTGGGCACCTGCTGCGGCTGCCGATCGCCGAGTACGACCAGCGCCGCACGGGTGACCTGCTCTCCCGGGTCGGGTCGGACACCACGCTGCTGCGGGCGGTGGTCACCTCCGGGCTCTTCGAGACCGTCACCGGGGCGGTGATGGTGCTCGGCGCCGGCACGGCCATGCTGCTGCTCGACCCGGTGCTGTTCGGGGTGACCCTGCTCGGGGTGGCCGCTGGCATCGGCTTCGCGGTCACCTTCGCCCGCCGGGTGCGCGGTCTCGCCCGGGAGGCGCAGGAGCGCATCGGCGAGATGACCTCCGCCGTGGAACGGGCGATCTCGGCGCCCGGACCATCCGGGCTGCCCGGGCCGAGGGGCGCGAGGCCGACACCGTCGGGGTCAGCGCCGAGCAGGCGTACGCCGCCGGGCTGCGGGTCGCCCGGGTGCAGGCGTTCGTCGGCCCGGCGAGCACGGTCACCATCCAGGGCGCGTTCCTGCTGGTGCTCGGGGTCGGCGGAGCCCGGGTGGCGGCCGGGGCGATCAGCGTCGGAGACCTGGTCGCCTTCGTGATGTTCCTGTTCTTCCTGGTCCTTCCGCTGGGCCAGGCGGTGCACGCGTACACCCAGCTGCAGACCGGCCTCGGCGCGTTGCAGCGGATCGAGGAGATGCTGACCGTACCGGTGGAGGGCGCCGACGACCGGTCCGGGACGAGGGTGGTCAACGGCCCGGTTCCGGCCGACGGTCCCGGCACGCCCGCCAGCATCCAGTTCGACCGGGTCGGGTTCGGTTATCCGGGTGGCCCGCCGGTGCTGCACGAGGTGAGCTTCACCGTGCCGGCGGGCAGCCGGACGGCTCTGGTCGGCCCGTCCGGAGCCGGCAAGTCGACCCTGCTGGCCCTGGTGGAGCGCTTCTACGAGGTCAGCGGCGGCGCGCTGCGGCTGGACGGCGTGGACGTGCGCGACCTGCCCCGCGACGCGCTGCGGGCCCGGCTCGGTTACGTCGAGCAGGAGGCGCCGGTGCTGGCCGGGACGCTGCGGGAGAACCTGCTGATCACCGCGCCGAGCGCCACCGACGGACAGCTGCTCGCCGTCCTCGACGAGGTCAACCTCGGGCATCTGGCGACCCGTGCCGCAGCGGGGCTCGGCGTGCAGGTCGGCGAGGGCGGGGTGCTGCTCTCCGGCGGCGAGCGGCAGCGCCGTGGCCATCGCCCGGGCGCTGCTGGCCGGGCGCCGGTCCTGCTGCTGGACGAGCCGACCAGCAACCTCGACGCCCGCAACGAGGCCGCGCTGCGCCGGGCCATCGACGCGGTGGCCGTCCGGCGGACCCTGCTGATCGCGCGCACCGCCTCTCCACCGTCGTGGACGCCGACCAGATCGTGGTGCTCGACGGGGGCCGGGTGGTCGCGGTGGGCACCCACGACGAGCTGACCGGGACCAATCCGCTCTACCGCGAACTCGCCACCCACCAGCAGCTGGTGAGCTGACCTGGGGAGCGCGGGGGACCCGCCTCCCCGGGTGCCCGGCGTGAGCCCCCCGGCGCCTCCGGAGGTGTCACCTGCGCGGCCCGGCACCCACCTGCTGAGCTGGGCGGGCACCCGGGTGCCGGGACACCCGGCCCGGCTCGGGGCGGCCGGGCCGCGAAAGCCGGCCGAGTTCGCGTACCGTTGCCGCTCATGGGTGTGTCGCAACGCGTGAAGAGCAGGTTCCGCCGGTTCCTCCAGCGCCCGGGGACGACGGTCGACCTGGGCCCGCTGGAGCAGCTGCTGCCGGCGATCGAGGGGCGCGAGGACGACCTCGCCGACCTGGACGACGCCGAGCTCGCCGAGGCCGCCGGCAAGGCCGAGGGGTACGCCGAGATCTGCGCGATCGGTCGCGAGGCCGCCCGCCGCGGGCTGGACCAGCGGCCGTACGACGTCCAGCTGCTCGGCGCGATGGCGCTGCTTTCCGGCAAGGTAGCCGAAATGGCCACCGGAGAGGGCAAAACACTCACCGCCACCATCGCCGCGTACGGCCACGTCCGGCTCGGCAACGGGCCGGTGCACGTGCTCACCGTCAACGACTACCTGGCCCGCCGGGACGCGGAGTGGATGGAGCCCGTCTACACCCTGCTCGGCCTCACCGTCGGCTGGGTCAACGAGGCCTCCACCCCACAGGAGCGGCGGGAGGCCTACGCCTGTGACGTCACCTACGTCTCGGTCAGCGAGGCCGGCTTCGACTACCTGCGGGACCAGCTCGTCACCGATCTCGACGACCGGGTCCAGCCCCCGCTGAGCACCGCGATCGTCGACGAGGCCGACTCGATCCTGATCGACGAGGCCCGGGTACCGATGGTGCTGGCCGGCGCGGTGCCCGGCGAGCAGGACCCGGTGCACGCGGCCGCCGCGCTGGTGCGTGGCCTGCGCAAGGGGCGGCACTACACGGTGGCCGAGGACGGCCGCAGCGTGGCGTTCACCACGGCCGGGCTGGCCACGATCGAGGCGAAGCTCGGCGACATCGACCTGTACGACACCGAGCACGTCGGGCAGCTCTCCGCGGTCAACGTGGCGCTGCACGCGCACGCCCTGCTGCACCGGGACGTCGACTACATCGTCCGAAACGGCTCGGTGGAGCTAATCGACGAGATGCGTGGCCGGGTCGCCCAGCGCCGCCGCTGGCCCGACGGCCTGCAGGCGGCGGTCGAGGCGAAGGAGGGCCTCGACGCCAGCGCCGAGGGCGAGGTGCTCGGCACGATCGCGGTGCAGGCGTACATCGGGCTCTACCCGAAGGTGTGCGGGATGACCGCCACCGCGGTGCTGGTCGGCGACCAGCTGCGCGAGTTCTTCTCCCTCGAGGTCGCGGTGATCCCGCCGAACACCCCGTGCGTCCGGGTCGACGAGCCGGACCGGATCTACGCGACCCGGGCGGAGAAGGAGGAGGCGCTGATCGACGAGATCACGCGCTGCCACCAGGCGGGTAGGCCGGTGCTGGTCGGCACCCTCGACGTCAAGGAGTCCGAGGGGCTGGCCGCTGGCCTGAACGCGGCCGGGGTGCCCTGCGTGGTCCTCAACGCCAAGAACGACGACGAGGAGGCGGCGATCATCGCCGAGGCCGGCGCGTACGGCGCGGTCACCGTCTCCACCCAGATGGCCGGGCGGGGCGTGGACATCCGGCTCGGCGGCAGCGACCAGGTCGACCGGGACCGGGTCGCCGAGCTGGGCGGGCTCTACGTCATCGGCAGCGGCCGGCACGACTCCCGCCGGGTCGACGACCAGCTGCGCGGTCGGGCCGGCCGGCAGGGCGACCCCGGTGGCTCGGTCTTCTTCGTCAGCCTGGAGGACGACCTGGTGGTCCGGCACGCCGCCGACGCCGTTCCGCCGTCGCCCCGGATGAACGCCGACGGCCTGGTCACCGACGAGCAGGTGGACTACGCGGTGGAGCACGCCCAGCGGGTCGCCGAGGGGGTCAACCACGAGATCCACCGCAACACCTGGCGCTACAGCGTGGTGATCGAGCAGCAGCGCAAGGCGCTCGCCGAGCGTCGGGAGCGGCTGCTCACCAGCGAGGTGGCGGCGCTGATGCTGATGGAGCGGCTGCCGGAGAAGACCGAGGACATGGACGAGGACGTGCTGTCCCGGGCCGCCCGGTCGATCGCCCTCTACCACACCGACCGGCTCTGGGCGGAGCACCTGGCCGAGCTCTCCGAGGTCCGGGAGGGCGTGCACCTGCGGGCCCTGGGCCGGCTCGACCCGCTCGACGAGTTCCACCGGGCCGCGGTGCCGGCGTTCAACGCGCTCGTCCCGGAGATCGAGACGCGGACGGTCGCCACCTTCGAGGAGACCGAGTTCGGCGAAGACTGGGAGCCGGACGCCTCGAAGCTGGTCCGGCCGAGCGCCACCTGGACATACCTTGTGCACGACAACCCGTTCGGCTCGGAGCTCGACCGGCTGATCGCCTCGGTCGGTCGGCGGCTCACGTCCGCTTCCCGCTGACCGTCCCCCCGCAGTCCCTTACCATCTCCCGCGGGGTGGTGGGGGCCCCTTTTGCACCGTTTCGAGCCGTGTCAGCGAGGGTAGAAGTCCGGGTCCGATGAGTCGGGAGAGAGCAGACGATGAGACACGTGATGGGACCGGACGGGGACGCCGCGCCGTGCGCGGAGGCGGGGGCCGTGACCCGGTGAACGTGGACACGCGGGAACCGATCATCGAGAACCTGGGCGTGCTGGAGACCGCCGCCCTGCTGAGGGAACTCACCGCCGGCCTGATCGCCGTCGCCGACTTCGACGAGGCGTCGACCCGGCTGGTCCGGATCACCCGGGACGCCGTGCCGGGAGTGACGTGGTGCGGCTTCACCGCGCTGCGGGACGGGGCGCCGGCCGGAGTGGCCGCCTCCGATGCCCGGCTGGCCGGGCTGGACGACCTGCGGCACGGACCGGACGCACCGGCGATGAGCGCGGTCCTCCGGCGGGAGATGATCCTGGCCCAGGACCTGGACGTCGAGCAGCGCTGGCCGGCCTGGACGGCCCGGGCGCGCGACCTCGGGGTGCGCGGGGTGATCTCCGCGCCGGTCGACGTGGACGAGCAGGTGATCGGCGCGATCAACCTGTACGCCGGCACGTCGGCGGCGCTGACCCCGCGGCACCAGCTCACCGCGATGCTCCTCGCCGAGCACGCCGGACTGCTCCTCGCGGCGGTACGCGACCGGGCCCGGCAGGCCGCCCTGACCGACGAGCGGGACGCGTCCCTGATCGGCGAGGGGGTCGTCGGTCAGGCGGTCGGCGTGATCATGACGCAGCGCGGGTGTCCGGCGCCGGAGGCGCTGGAGGTGCTGCGCAGCGCCGCGTCATCGCTGGACATACCGCTGCGCGAGGTGGCCGAGCGGCTGGTGGTCACGGTCTCCCGGCCTCGGGAGGGCTGAGCGCGCCGTTTCGCCCCGTTGGCGCCCGGGTAGCACCCTGGACTGGTGAGCAGTTCCGATCCGGGGAGGAACCGATGGAGAGCCGACTGCGGGTGCGGGGGCATCCGATCCAACCGATGTTGGTGACGTTCCCGTTCGGGCTGTTCGTCAGCGCGACCGTCTTCGACCTGGCCGGCGTGGCCGACGGGCCGGCGTTCCTCGGCGAGGTCGGCTACTGGACGTCGGTCGCCGCGCTGGTGGCCGCGGCGCTGGCCGGAGTGGCCGGGATGGTCGACCTGTGGGACGTGCCGGGCGGCCGGACCCGGCGTACGGCGGTGACCTTCAACCTGGTCAACACGGCGATGGCCGGGCTGTTCCTGCTGGCCTGCCTGATCCGGGCCGACTCCCCGCAGCGCGGCGCCACCGGCGTGCTGGTCGCCGTCGAGCTGGTCGCCCTGGCGGTCGGCTCGTTCGGGGTCTGGCTGGGCACCCGGCTGATGCGGCAGTACGACGCCGGCCGGGTCGAGCCGAGCGGCTTCGAGGCGTTCGGCGGCGTACCCGGCGGCTCGACCGTGGAGATCAGCCGGCCGCGCGCCTGACGAAACGTGTTGCCGGGTCGACCGGACCCGCAGCAGACTGCCCGGATGATCAGCGACCGGAGTCTGGACGACCTGATCACCGAGGGCGCGAGCGTGCCGGTCGAGGGCTGGGACTTCTCCTGGCTCGGTTGCCGGGCCAGCGAGGAACGCCCGCCAGCCGGTCGGACCCGGTGACCGTCACCCGGCCGGGAGCCGGCGGCCCGACCGACCGCCGGTCAGTCGTGGGCCTCGGCCCGGTGGGCGGCGAGCACGCGGCGCCGAAGTCGCTGGCCGGGTGGCGTAGCGACGGTGTGCGCGTGGTT
>JAEVHO010000339.1 GCA_016802835.1 Micromonospora sp. ATA32
GCCATGTGGGACCTGCTCGTGATCGGCGGGCTGGGGGTGGATCTGCGGGTGCGGGTACCGGCGATCCCGCTGCCGGCCGCCGACTCACTCACCGTGCCCCCGATCGACCTGCGGATCGGCAACACCGGCGCCGGGGTGGCGCTCGCCGCCCACGCCCTCGGCCTCCGCACGGCGATCGTCGACGTGCTCGGCGCCGATCCGGCCGGCGACGTGGTCCGGGCCGCGCTCGGCCGGACCGCCGTGCACGCGGTGCTCGCCGAGGACCCGGCCGGCACCCGCCGCTCGGTCAACCTGGTCGACCCGGCCGGACGGCGGATGTCGCTCTACGACCCCCGCCCGCGGCAGGGGCCGCCCCCGTTCCGGCCGGCCGAGCTGGCCGAGCTGGTGCGGGACGCCGCGCACGTCCACCTGTCGATCATGGACTGGACGCTCGACCTGCTGCCGACGCTGCGGGCCGGGCTCGCCGACGGCGCCCGGCTCTCCACCGACCTGCACGACTGGGACGGCGACAACCCCTACCACCGCCCGTTCGCACAGGTGGCCGACCTGGTCTTCGTCAGTGCCGTACGACTGGGGCGACCGGGGCGGGCGTCGGTCGCGGCCGGCCTGGCGCCCCGCACGGTGGCGGTGACCGCCGGCGACGCCGGCGCGACGCTGCACCCGGGCGACGGCGCGGCGGTGCCGGTGCCCGCGGCCGCCCCCGCCCGGGCCGGTCGTCGACACCAACGGCGCCGGGGACGCCTTCGTCGCCGGGTTCGTCGCCGGCCACTCGCGCGGCGGATCACTCACCGACGCGGCGGAGTACGCGGCGCGGGTGGCCGCGGCGGCCTGCACCCACGACGGGATGGAGTATCCGGTCGGCCTGCTGCCGCGCGACTGAGCCGCCGGGACCGGCGGGTCAGATCGCGCCGGTCTCACCGTCGGTGAGCTCGCGGAGGATGTCGGCGTGGCCGGCGTGCCGCGCGGTCTCCTCGATCATGTGCACCAGGATCCACCGCAGCGAGACCTCACCGAGCTGCGGGTGCGGCACGACGTGGTCGAGGTCGAACCGGGCGGCGAGCGAACGCGACTCCGCGCAGACCACCTCGTATCCGGCCGCCAACCGCTCGACGGTGTCGTCGACGCCCAGGGCGAAGCTCGCCGACGCCTCGTCCTCGGAGGTCAGGTAGCGGTCGCCGGGCTCCGGCGCGAGCAGGCAGCGGAACCAGTTCCGCTCGACCAGCGTCAGGTGCTTGACCAGACCGGCGAGCGTGGTCAGCGACGGCACCAGCCGACGGCCGGCGTCGGCGTCGGCGAGCCCCCGCAGCTTGCGCAGCACTGTGGCCCGGTGGAAGTCGAGGAACGCCTCCAGCACCGCCCGCTCGTCGCCGGTCCGGGCCAGCACGGGACCGAGAGTGGGATCGATCTGTGTCTCCGCCATCGTCGGACCCTAGCCTGCACCCCGGCCGCGCCGCTGCCCCGCTATCCCCTGCGCGACCGCGGTCGCCGGGGCAGGATGGGCCCATGGCAGCAACGGCAGAGATCGCGCTGACGGGCGGTCCGGCCGACGGCCAGACCGTCACGGTCGAGTTGGACAGCAACGGGCGCCGCCGCTGACCCACCACCACCTCGGCCCCGCCGGGCTGGCCGAGGCGGAGATCTACGAGTTGGAATCCACCGGCGACGGGCAGTGGGTCTACCGGACCCGCGGCCCGGCGGTGTGACCGGCGGATGACCGCAACCGGTGGTGAGCCGGCCCGGGTCAGGTGCCGATCCTCACCAACCCCCGGGTCCGCAGGCTCTCCAGCACGCCCCGGATCACCCGGGAGGTGACCCGGGCCTGCTCACACACCTCGGCCACCCGCTGCGCGGTGGCCTCGGCCCGGGCCTCCCGCTCGTCCCACAACCGGTCGACCTCCGCCAGCAGCGGCCCCTCCACCTCCCGCTCCACGCCCTTGAGCGCCGGCACCCCGAGCCGCTGGGCCAGGTCGAAGACCTTGCCGGCGTACGGCAGCGGCAGGAACGGCGTGCCGACCATGGCGGCGAAGATCAGGAAGTGCAGCCGCATGCCCACCGCGAGGTCGAGGTGCTTCATCAACCCGAGCACCTGCTGGGGCGAGTAGTCGCCGTGCAGGACCCGGCCGCGTTCCGCCGCGGTCATGTGCGACATCACCCCGTGCGAATGGCGGATGTCGTCGCGTTCCATCGGGACGAAGAGCACGTACGCGTCGATCCGGTGCACCAGGAAGTCACCGATCTGGGCGAGCAGCCGGTGGTAGCCGTCCACGTCGAGCCGCTCGGCGGCCCGGCCCGGCTCGCGCACGCTCACTCCGACCAGCCGCTTGCCGGCCGGCACGCCCTCCTCCCGCAGGAACTCGATCGGGAAGTCCTCCGGGGTCAGCAGGAAGGCCGGGTCGGCGGTGACCGTGACCGGGTTCAGCAGGCCGGCCTCTTCCAGCACCATCCGGGACTCCTGGTCCCGGACGGTCACCTCGGCGGCGCCACCCAGGGTCTCCCGCACCATGCCGGTGTCCACCTCGTCGCTGAGCGGCCCGACCCCGACCGCGTACGTGATCAGCGGCAGGCCCCGTTCCTGGGCGACCCGGACGACCCGCAGGTAACGACGGGCCTCCCGGTCGTACAGGATGCCGCCGCCGCCCAGGATCAGCAGGTCGAGTTCGGCCAGCACCAGCGCCGAGTCGGCCCGACTGACCCCCTCCCAGGGCACCGCCTCCACGTCGGGATGGGTGAGCGCGGTATGCGCCGGGTTACGCGAGAAAACCACGATCCGGGAGTTTGGTTCCTGCTCCCGCAGGTCGGCCAGGAGACCGGCCAGGATCGCCTCGTCGCCGAGGTTGCGACCGCCGTACGAACCGAGCACACCGATCGTCAGTCCGGCGCCATCTCTCATGCGTCGCTCCTCCCCAGGTGCGTCCCCGGCCGGTTTCCCGCTGCGCCGGTGGACATACCTGGCCCTCAACCGGACGGGACGACCAGGCGGGACACCAGGGCGGAGACGACCTGGTCGACGTCGAAGCCGGTACGCCGCCGCCCGGTAATGCCGTTGCCCGCCGGGCGGTGGCTCGCCCACGCTGGGCGGATGGCGAGCGGGACGAAGACCCGGATCGGGTGGGCCGATCTGCCCGACCACGTACGCGCCGAGGTCCAGCGGATCCTCCGCGGCACGGTGGTCGAGGCGGTGTCCCAGTCCGGCGGCTTCTCCCCCGGCACCGCCGACCGGATCCGCACCGCGGACGGGCGGCGGGCGTTCGTCAAGGCGGTCAGCCCCGCGCAGAACGACCGCAGTCCCCAGCTGCACCGCCAGGAGGCCCGCAACGCTGCCGCGCTGCCCGGCCACGCGCCGGCGCCCCGGCTGCTGGGCTGTTACGACGACGGCGACTGGGTGGCGCTGGTCTTCACCGACGTCGACGGCCGGCACCCGGCCACCCCTTGGTTCGACGCCGAACTGGACGCCGTGCTGACCACGCTGGAGACGATGGCCACCGCGCTCACCCCGTCGCCGCTCGCGGACGCGCCCACCGCCGCTGAGCTGCTCGGCGACGACTTCGCCGGCTGGCGGCGGATCGCCGTCGACCCGCCCGCCGACCTCGACCCGTGGGCGCGGGCGCACCTCGACGAGCTGCGTACGGCGGCCGACCGAGGGGTGGTCGCGCTCGCCGGCGACACGCTGTGCCATGTGGACGTCCGCGCCGACAACCTGCTGCTGGGCGCGGACGGCACGGTCAGCGTGGTCGACTGGCCGTGGGCGTGCCGGGGGCCCGCCTGGCTGGACACCGCCCTGCTGCTGGTCAACGTGCGGCTGCACGGCGGTCACGACACCGAGGCGCTGCTGCGCGGGCGGGGGGTCACCGCCGACGTCGACCCGGACGACCTGACCGGCGTGTACGCCGGCCTGGCCGGCTTCTTCACCGACGCGGCACGCCAGCCACCGCCGACCGGCATCCCGACCGTCCGGGCGTTCCAGCGCGCCCAGGCGGACGCGCTGCTGCCCTGGGTGGCCCAGCGGCTGGGCTGGCGCTCGCGCAGTTGACCGCCGTCACCGAGCGGGAGCTGCTGAGTCTGCACGGCATGGGGCCGAAGGCCGTCGGCCTGCTGCGCGAGGCGCTGCGCGAGCGGGGTCTGGAGCTGGCCGGCGACCGAGGCTGACCGAACGAGACGTCCGATCGCCGCCAGACCGGCACTGTTGGTTGCTTGCAGGATATTTGCCATGACAAACAACCTTGCGGGAAAGGTCGCCCTGGTGACCGGCGGCGCTCGCGGCATCGGTGCGGCCATCGCCCTGCGCCTGGCTCAGGACGGAGCCGAGGCCGTTACGCGGCACCGGCCGAGATCGCCGCCACGGTCGCCCACCTCGCCGGCCACGAGGCCGGGTACGTCACCGGCGCGACGATCACCGTCGACGGCGGCTTCACCATCTGACGGGACGAACGGCGGGCGTGGCGGAACATCCGCCGCGCCCGCCCAACCCGTGCCGCCGGGTCAGCCGGGTTCGCGGACCTGGTGGGTGAGGAACGGGATGACCGCGGCCGGCAGGGCCGGTGCGCCGACGATGTCGTAGTGGGTGAGGCCGGGCAGCACGGCGAGCCGCGCGGACGGGCGGTCGCTGCCGTCCCAGCCGGCGTCCCGGTGACCGCCGCCGAGCAGCCCGAAGAACTCCGCCATGTGGGTCACCGGCACCGAGTCGGCGTCCGCGAAGACCAGCATGGTCGGCATCGTCAGGGCCGCGACCTCCGGCGACCAGTCGTAGTCGCGCCGCAGCAGCTCGCCGGTCTTCGCCCAGAGCTGCGGCCAGTCCTCGACCCGGGGCGCCACCCTGACATAGAGCTCGTGCGGTGGCGTGCCCCGCATCTGTTCGCCGACCTGCTCGTCCTGCTGCGCCATGGCGGCCAACACCTCCGGGTACCAACCCTGCCGCTTGCACGGGGTGGAGACGAGCACCAGCCAGCTGACCAGCTCGGGATGCTGGATCGCGGTCCGCAGGGCGACCCCGCCGCCGAGGGAGTAGCCCATCACCTCGGCGCCGGGCAGGCCGAGCTGCCGGATCAGCGCGGCGATGTCGTCGGCCATCGACTCGTGCCGCAGCGGCCGGTCGACATCGGCCGTCCGCCCGTGACCCTGCAGGTCGACCGCGATCACCTGGCGATGCTCGGCCAGCGTCGGCAGGATCCCGGCGAACATCTCGACCGCGCCGTACCCGCCGTGCAGCAGCACCAGCGGCCGCCCCGAGCCGTGGATCTCGTACCAGAGGCGCACCCCGTTGACGTCCGCGTAACTCACCCTGGATCCCTCCCTCCATCGTGAACCGGCCCGCCACCACGGCGCGCGAGGTGGAACGCCGAGTACCCCCGGAACTCATCGGCGCGCGCCCGGGTCGGGACGTGGAGCTGGCGGCACGGAGCGCGACGTGACCATCCTCTCCGACGGCGGTCGGCGCGACGGGATCCTCCGCCGCGAGCCGGTCGACGGATCGTCCGGGGAGCGGACGGGCCGGGTGGTCGACCCGGCGGCGGGCTGCTCCCACCGCCGCGTCGACCGGGATCACCGCGCGGAGAGCTCCGCGGCGGTGAGGACGTACCGGTGCAGCCGGCCCTCGGCCCGCTCGGACCGCTCGTCGGTGCCGGCCAGGCGCAGGCCGGTCTTCTCCAGCACCCGCACGGACGCCCGGTTCCCTGGGTCGACGTCGGCCTGCACCCGGTTCACGCCGGGGGGCGGCGAGGGCGGCGAGGGCGAAGGCCACCAGGGCCCGGGCGGCCTCGGTGGTGTAGCCCCGGCAGCGCCGCGAGGGGGACGACTCCTTGACGATCTCTCCGCCCTAGGCGGTGAGGACGTACCGGTGCAGCCGGCCCTCGGCCCGCTCGGACCGCTCGTCGGTGCCGGCCAGGCGCAGGCCGGTCTTCTCCAGCACCCGCACGGA
>JAEVHO010000340.1 GCA_016802835.1 Micromonospora sp. ATA32
CCGCGCTCCGCCGGCTCGTGGCTCGCCGGCTTCTGGCCTGCCGGCTCGTGGCCACGACGAGCGGGTGCGACACCCCGTCGCCCGGGGCCGACCGCCGGGTCGCCCGGTCGGCAGGCGCCGGGGTCACCGCTTCGACCGGGGTCGTCGGCTGCTGCGGGCGCCGAGGTGTGCTGGTGCGGGATCTGCGGGTGCTCGTGCCCCGCGCCGCGTCGTCCGGCGGTCACCCCCGGCCGCGTCCCGACGGGAGGCGCCGCGGTCGGCCGGATCGCGTCGGGCGGTGTCTCGGCCGGTCGCGTCGTGGGCGGGTGGGCGCCGCCGAACAGGTCGAGGAAGGGCGAGTCGATGTCGCTGCTGTCGCCCACCGCGGGCGCGTCACTCGGCGCCGGATCCTGGTTGGCCGGCGCGTGCCGCCCGGGCGCCGGCCGAGGCGGCTGGAACACGCCCACCGCGCCGTGCCCGGGGCTGGTGACGAGGGCCGGGTCGAGGGCGACCTCGTCCAGTTCCTCGTCCTCCATTTGGTAGTCGAACGACCGCGCACGGTTACCGTCCGGGCCGGCGTGGTGGCCGGCCGGGGAACCCGGCGTGGAAGAGCGATTCATGCGACCGCCTCACCCGCATCGTTCGACCGCCCGATCGGCGTACGCCCGGTCATGCCAGTTCCTCCCGGATCCTGATCCGGCTGCCGATCAGGCGCGGATCGCGCTGCTCGGCGGCCGGCTCCCGGGTCCGTCGCCAGTCGGTCAGCGCGGTGCGGATCACCATGCGGGCCGGGCGGTCCGGATCGACGTACCGGAAGATGAACGAGGTGGTCACGATGGCCAGCGCGATCTCCCAGGCCGGGAAGAGATCGACGGTCAGCGTGAACAGCCAGTGGATGAACACATAGAGGGGTACGAGCAGCATGAACAGGCCGTACTGCGCGTACGGCAGGTGGACCGGAAGCGTGTAGCCGGGCGGCCCGAGGTAGACCAGGCGGGCCCGGTAGATGTCGTCGTCGGTGCGCAGCCGCATCTCGTGCCCGCGCCTATTCGAAGATGAGCTTGATCAGGTAGTCACCGACGAAGAAGAGTGTCGCGGCTCCGGCGATGAAGGCCAGCCCGACGATGGCGATGGCCGAACTGGTCAGCACCTTGGAGATCTCACCCCGGCTGGCCCGGCCGATGAAGATGACGCCGAGCACGGCCAGCAGGATCGGCGCGATCTTGCTGGCGAAGAAGGACACCACGCTGTTGGTGTCGATGCCCTTCGGGGCCGGTTCGGCGAGTGGAGTCGACGCCAGGGTGTGGAGCGCCTGGGCGACGCCGGACGACGCCGTCTCCATGAGCTCGATGGCGATCACTGGAACCTCCCCATGTCGCGGCTGGCGGAGCCGCGGTGGTGCAGTAGGCGAACCTGGCGGGATGGTGCTCACTTACGCAGCGTCGTTGACCCTGCGTCTGTCACCCACCACGGAGAGTGGTGAATTTTGGGGGGATTCTTCCCGCTTCGGCACTCCCTCCAGGCATCGCCATTTCGCTGCTGGGCCATTCCAAAGCGTACGGCCCGCCCTCCTTTGCGACAACCCGCGAAGACTCGACCCGATCGGGCCCGGACGACCGATCGTACACTTGTTCCAATGCCCTTGTCAGGACCGTCGTCGTGGTCGCCACCCGGGTCCGCAGGAGCCCGCGCCGCGACCGGTACCGTGCAGTCGTGACCGATCTGGTGCGGGCGCAGGCCCCGGTGGTGATGGGCGTCCTGAACGTCACGCCCGACTCCTTCTCCGACGGCGGCCGGTACGCCGACCTCGACGCCGCCGTCGCACACGGGGTGCGACTGCGCGCGGCCGGCGCCCAACTGGTCGACGTCGGCGGTGAGTCCACCCGTCCGGGTGCGGACCGGGTCGACGCGCGAACCGAGGTGGACCGGGTGGTGCCGGTCGTCCGCGAGCTGACGGCCGCCGGCGTTCCGGTCAGCATCGACACCATCCGGGCGCGGGTCGCCGAGGCCGCACTGGCCGCCGGGGCGGACGTGGTCAACGACGTGTCGGGTGGCCTGGCCGATCCGGACATGGCGCGGGTGGTCCGCGACGCCGGCTGCCCCTGGGTGCTGATGCACTGGCGCGGGCATTCGCGTGGGATGCGGGAGCTGGCCAGCTACACAGACGTGGTGGCCGACGTCCGCGCCGAGCTGGGCCAGCGCGTCGACGAGGCGCTGCGGGCCGGGGTGGCCGCCGACCGCATCATCGTCGACCCGGGTCTCGGCTTCGCCAAGACCGCGGCGCACAACTGGGAGCTGAGCGCCCGCCTGCCCGAGCTGCTGGACCTCGGCTTCCCGCTGCTGTTCGGGGCGAGCCGCAAGTCGTACCTCGGCCGGCTGCTCGCCGACGCACACGGCGAGCCGCGCCCGACCGACGGGCGGGAAAGCGCGACCATCGCGACCAGCCTGCTCGCGGTCGCGGCGGGCGCCTGGGGGGTACGGGTGCACGACGTCCGGGGCACGGTCGACGCGCTGGCGGTCTGGCGTGCCACCGGCAGCCCGCGCCTGGCGGCGGCGAGCCGGCGACCCGGCCGCCCGCTCGGGCCACGACCCGACCGGCCCGACGGAAACCGGCCCGACCGCGACCGGCCCGACGGGAAGCGGCCGGATGGGAAGCGGACTGGCGGAGGCCGGGCGGGAAGCGGGAGACCGATGAGCGACCGGATCGAGCTGACCGGGCTGCGGGCGCACGGCCGACACGGCGTCTACGACTTCGAGCGCGCCCAGGGGCAGGACTTCGTCGTCGACGCGGTGCTGGAGCTGGACCTCGCGCCGGCCGCGCGCTCCGACGAGGTGGCCGACACCGTGCACTACGGCGAGCTGGCCGAGCGGCTGGTGGCGGTGGTCACCGGCGAGCCCGTCAACCTGATCGAGACCCTGGCCGACCGGCTTCTCACGGTCTGCCTGGCCGACGCCCGGGTCACCGCCGCCACGGTCACCGTGCACAAGCCGGAGGCGCCGGTGCCGCACACCTTCACCGACGTGGCCGTGACGATCGACCCGGGCCCGGGCCCGATGACCCGGGCGGTGCTCTCGCTGGGCAGCAACCTCGGCGACCGGCTCGGTCACCTGCGCTCGGCGGTGGACGCGCTCGGCGAGGCGGTGCTGCTGGTTTCCGGCGTCTACGAGACTCCACCGTGGGGAGACGCCGACCAGCCCGCGTACCTGAACGCGGTGCTGCTGGCCGAGGACCCGGCGGTGACGGCGCGGGACTGGTTGGACCGGGCCCGGGCCGCCGAACGGGCCGCCGGCCGGACCCGGGACCCCCAGCGCCGGTTCGGGCCGCGCACCCTAGACGTGGACGTCATCGCGGTCTGGGGCGACGACGGCGAGCCGGTGGTCAGCGACGACCCCGAGCTGACCCTGCCGCATCCCCGGGCCCACCTGCGGGCGTTCGTGCTGCGGCCGTGGATCGACATCCAACCGTACGGGCGGCTGCCCGGCCACGGCTGGCTGACCGACCTGCTCAACGCCGAACCGATCGCCGGTGACGCCCTGGAACTGAGCCCGCGCCCGGATCTGGCGATAGAGTCGACGGTATGACCATGTGGAGCCGGCCGGCATGACGCAGGCGCAGTCCCCGCCGCCGCGCGGGACGGATCCCGATCGGTTCCGGATGGGCCCCACCCGGGTCTCCACCCTGGTGGTGGCCGGTCTCGGCGCCGCCGCCGTGGCCTGGCTGCTGATCAGCAGTTTCTACTACAGCGGCGTCCCGCGGCTGCCCTGGCTGCCGGTGGTCACGCTGGCCGGCTTGGCGGTGCTCGAGGCGTACGCCGCGATCAACACCCGGGGGCGGATCGAGCGCAAGCCCGGCCGGGACCCGGTGAACCCACTGATGGTCGCCCGGTTCGTGGTGCTGGCGAAGGCCTCCGCGCTGGCCGGAGCGATCTTCGCCGGCTTCTACGCCGGGCTGGCCGGCTGGCTCTTCGTGGAGTCGACCAACGCAGCCGTGCAGGACCGCCCGGCCGCCGGCGGCGGCCTGCTCGCCTCGCTCGCCCTGGTCGGCGCCGCGCTCTGGTTGGAGCGTTCCTGCCGGGTGCCGGAGCAGCAGGACGACGAGGACCGTGAGCCCGGTGACCGGGAGAACCGCCCCGGTTCTCGCTGATCAAGGGGGGTTACGCGGGAGCGCCCGCGCAGGTACCGTGCCTGGCGACCGAGAGCAACGGCCGCCGCCGGTCCGCCCGCGCGTCGGATCCTGGGCCGGCCACCGTGGGAGGCACGCGTCATGGGGTACGACGAACCGGGCCGTAACGGGTCGGCGGAGCCGTCGTCGGGCGTGCCCGCGGCCGTCCTCGAGAACGTCTTCGACGATCCGGCGCACGGCGAGCCCGGCCGGGACCGGGTGGCCGTCCACATGGTCTGGGAGCTGGTGCTCCTCGTCGCACTGGGTGCCCTCGCCTTCCTGCTCTGGCGGGAGAACGCCGACGCCCTGCGGGGCGCCGGCCTGCGCTCGCTCCTCGTCGACGTGGTGGCGCTCGGGCTGCTCGCCCTCGCCGCCGGGCTGAGCCTGCGTACCGGGGCGGTGAACCTGGCGGTCGGACCGGTCGCGGTCGCCGCGCGCTGCACTTCGCCGAGCAGGGCGACCGGGGCGTGCCGGTGGCGACGGGCCCCGCCGCGGTGGTCGCCGTGGCCGGCGGCCTGGTCCTGGCCCTGGTGGTGGTGGTCCTGCACGTGCCCGGCTGGGCGGCGAGCCTGGCCGGGGCGGCCGGGGTGATCGTGTACATCGAGCGGCGGGCCAGCCCGGTGCTGGTGCAGGGCGGGTACGACCCCCGCGGCAATGCCTTCTATCTCGTGGCGGGATTCGTGGCGGTGGCCGTGCTCGGTGGCCTGTTCGGCGCGATAAAGGCGATCCGGCGCCTGGTCGGCCGGTTCCGGCCGGTGGCCGATCCGGCCCAGCGCCGGGGGGTGGCGGCGGCCCTGGTGACCGCCGCCGCGCTCGTCGGTTCCACCGTGCTGGCCATGCTGGCCGGCGTCCTGATCGCGGCCAACGGAACCGGTCCGGTGGCACCCACCACCGGCCTGGACTGGACGGTGCTGGCGGTCGGGACGGCGATGCTCGCCGGGACCAGCGCCTACGGCCGGCGCGGCGGGGTCTTCGGGACCGTGCTGGCGGTCGGCCTGGTCGTCGTCCTCCTCTCCTGGACGCAGGCCAGGGGCTGGACGGTGAGCCGGTGGGCCGTCGGCGGAGCAGTGCTCGGCGCCGGCCTGCTGGTCACCCGGCTGGTCGAGGCGTACGGAGGGCCGCGGCCGGTGACCGGCGAGGGGCCGGAACCCGGTCCTGCCGGCGACGGCACGATCAGCACGGGCTGGGCGGTGCCCCGCTCCGGTTCGGTCGACAACTGGCCTCCCGCCCTGCCGGCCCCGTCGACGGAGGCCCCGGCGGACCCCTGGGAGGCCGCCCGGTGGGAGACCGGGCCGCGCCGGTGGGACAACGACGACCGGTGAGCCGCGTCCGGCGGGCCCGAAGTGATCTCGCCGGTTAGGCTCGGCGGCATGACCGAGACTCCATCCACCGGTACCGGTGGCCACTCGTTCGACGAGCTCGACGCGCTGTCCACAGAGGAGCTGCGGGAGCGGGCGTTCGCGCTGGCCCGGGAGCGCCGCGACGTCGGATTCTTCTGGTCGGTGATCCGGCACCTGCCGAACGCGGACGAGGCGACCGTGCTGGACGGCGCGCCCAACTCGGTCGGTCCGACGATCGACGAGGCGGCGGCGCTCTGGCGTGAGCTGACCGGTCACGGCTATGAGGAGTCGGCGCCGCTGCTGCGGGCCGCCTTCATCGACTACCTGATGAAGCCCAACTCGGTCGGTCCGACGATCGACGAGGCGGCGGCGCTCTGGCGTGAGCTGACCGGTCACGGCTATGAGGAGTCGGCGCCGCTGCTGCGGGCCGC
>JAEVHO010000341.1 GCA_016802835.1 Micromonospora sp. ATA32
GCCGCCCGGCTCCTGCAGGGCGCCCGCGGCCGGCGTGGTGAACCCGCAGGTCACCGGGCTCATCCAAGAGCTGTTCCGCGGGCCGAACGGGCACGGCCGTTCGGGTTGCTGGGTGCCACCATCGGCATCTCCATGGCCGTCGGGCCGTTGCTGGGCGGCCTGCTGATCCAGCTCGGCGGTGAGGAGCACGGTTGGCGCTGGGTCTTCTTCGTCAACGTGCCGGTCGGCATCGTCGCGGTGATCCTCGGCTGGCGGCTGCTGCCGACGAAACCGGCCGGGCAGGCCGATCGGCACCGGCTGGACCCGGTCGGCGTGCTGCTGCTGGGGGTCGGGGTCCTCCTGCTGCTGCTGCCGCTGGTGCAGGAGCAGCAGTGGAGGACGCCGTACAAGTGGTTGCTCATTCCGGCCGGCCTGGTGGTCCTGGCCGGATTCGGGTTGTGGGAGCACCGGTACGCCCGGCACCGGCAGCCGCTGTTCGACCTGCGGCTGTTCGGTTTCTGGTCCTACACCCTCGGGTCACTGATCGCGCTGGCCTACTTCGGCGGCTTCACCGCGATCTTCTTCATCTTCACCCTGTACCTGCAGAACGGCCTGCACTACAGCGCGCTTGTCGCCGGCCTGGCCATTACCCCGTTCGCGTTGGGATTCGCGGCGGCGTCCGCGCTTGGCGGGCGGATCGTCAACCGCTTCGGCCGCCCGCTGGTCGCGCTCGGCCTGGTCCTCGTGATGGTCGGGCTGGGCGCGGTCGTGGTCGCGCTGTGGGTGGCCCCGCACTCCTCGGTACCGCTGGTCACGGCCGTGCCGCTGCTCGTCGCCGGGAGCGGGAGCGGGCTGGTCATCTCCCCCAACCAGACTCTCACCCTGGCTCAGGTACCGGTGCCGGTGGCTGGCAGCGCGGCCGGGATGTTGCAGACCGGCCAGCGGATCGGCTCCGCCGCCGGCATCGCCACGGTGGGGTCGGTCTACTTCGCGGCGCTGAGGTCGAGCCGCGGTGACTGGGGTACGGCGTTCCGCCACGGGCTGCTGGTGGCGATCGGCATCATCGGCCTCGCCCTGGTCGCCGCCCTGGTCGACGTCTGGCGCAACCGGAACCACGCCGAACGGAGCTGACTCCGACCGGCACGCATGCGGCGGATCGGCTGGCGACGTTCGCGGGCCCGGCTACGTAGCCTGGCGGCGTCATCGTTCCCGGCCCGCTCCCCGGCGCAGCGCGAAGGGCTCCCTCCCGGGGTGGGAAGGGAGCCCTTCGCGTCATCCGATTGGTCAGCTGTTCCAGTGCTGGGCGACGAGGTCGGCGGCCTGGGTCTCCCACTGGGCGTACGCATCCGGGTAGGCCGACACCTGCACCGTCTGCGCGGCCTGCGTGAGCGGCATGTCCTGCCACCCGTCGACCTGCTTCAACCCCTTCAGGTACGCCATCGTGGAGTACTCAGGATCGGTGATCTGCTCCGGGGTGCCCCAACCAGAGGTGGGACGCTGCTGGAACAGGCCCAGCGAGTCATGGTCGTTGGCGTCACCCAGATGACCCAGGTTCTCCAACTTCGACTCCTGCAGACTCGTACCGATCGCGATCACCGCAGCCCGCTCGTCCATCCCGGCCTTCTTCGTAGCCTTGATGATCGCCTTAGCATTACCAACCTGCTCGTTGTTCAGATCGATGTGCGACTGGCTGCCCTGGGTGCCGTGCGGGATCAGCTTCGCCTTGTCCACACCAGGCTTGTCCGCCTGCACGGCCACGGCCACGGGACTACCCCCGGTGGTGGCGGTGGTGGCCGGGTCCGCGTGGTGCAGCGGACCGGCGGCGAGACCACCGGCGAAGGCCAGACCAGCGATACCAAGAACGCTCTTACGCAGCATCGTGTTCATCAGAGAAACTCCGTTCGGGGGTCGACGCCCGGGATGCCGACCGGGGGGTCGGCGGGCGCGGCACCGTCAGGCACCAAACAAAGATCAGAGGGGGAAGGTCAACCGACTGCCGGGCGGGGGGATGCTCGCGGCGCCGGGACCAGGTGTAACGACCGGCGACCCACCATCATTCCAACCTGGGGGCCATGCCATCGGGCCAGTCCAGCCGGCCCTACTCGGTCGTACGCAGGGTGTAACGACCCCGGCCCGGCCAGGATTCCGCCCCCACGATGCCATCGGTCACACCCACAAAACCGACACCGAGACCGCCGACCGGACACCCCGCCCAGCCCGGCCGCCCGTCACGGGCATGATCCACTTCGAGTGCGGCGCATCGGGGTATACCGGGCATCGGACGCCCCGATGCGCGGCAACCCGAGTGGATCATGACGGCCAACCGGCGCCGCTTCAAGCCGGCCCCGGCTGACCTCCGACTGGTACGAAAGCGAACCGTGCACATCGCGGACTGCGCGGCCATGCCCTGGTGTTGCCTGCCGTGCCCGGCGCAGGGATCAAGCGTGACCGCCCGGAGCCGGGCACGGCAGGCCACACCCCACCACGGGCACGGCAGGCCACACCCATCGGCTGACCCGAAGGGCAAAAGGACCGGCCGGCCCTCGAGGGGACCGGCCGGTAGAAGAAATCAGGGTGTCACCAGTTCTGCTGGACGATGTCCGCGGCCTGCTCTTCCCACTGCGCGTACGCGTACGGGTATGCCGAGACCTGGACGGTCTGCGCCGCCGCGGTCAGCGGCAGGTCCTGCCACCCGCCCACGTTCTTCAGGGCGTTGAAGAACGCCGCCGAGGCGTACTGCGGGTCGGTGACCTCTTCGGGCGTGCCCCAACCGGACGACGGGCGCTGCTGGAACAGGCCCTGCGAGTCGTAGTCGTTGGCGTCACCCAGGTGGCCGAGGTTGTAGAGCTTCGACTCCTGCAGGGCGGTGGCCACGCCGATCACCGCGCCCCGCTCACCGACGCCGGTCTTCTTGGCCTCCTCGATGATGGCCTTGGCGTTGGCCAGCTGGGCGCCGTCGAGCGGAATGCGCGACTGCGCGCCCTCAAGGCCGTGCGGGATGAGCTTGTCGCGGCTGGGCTTGCCGGGAGCCGGCTTGCCGGTGGTGGTACCACCGGTGGTCAGTGCGGACTCGACCGTGGCGCCCTCGTTGGCCTTGCCGGTCTTTCCGGTCGCCAGGTCGATCGCGGCGACGGCGCCGGCGTGGGGGCCGCTGGTCACTGGTGCGGCGATCGCTGTCGGGCCGAACGCCAGTCCGGCGAGGACGGCGACACCGGCGATGCTCACTGCGGACTTGCGGTAGGGGGTCTTCGCGATGGCCGGGAGCCATCCAGTGAAGTCGTACTTCACGGTGGTTGCCCTTTCGATCGTTACGACGCGCTCCGGGTTGAGCGCCCGAGGGGGAACTGCTGCGTCGGCACGGGTTTGGGGACCGGCCGTACGGGGGACACAACCAGCTTCACGTGTCCGTCATTCCGGAAATGCCGGCGATGGCAAGCCGCTGCGGTCCAGGTCACGAAGGTCGCCGGGGGCAGAGGGGCGCAGACACGCCCGGCCGTCGCAGGCGTGCGGGAGTCGGGCACCGCGTCGGCCACCGCTCGGAGCGGCCCCAAGGCGGCACATGGCCAGAGACCGGGCGCGAACGGCAACCGGGACCCGAAAGGGACGAGACGGTCGACGCCGTCAGCTCACCGGGTGCGGGGCACACCGAATCGGACGAGGACGTGCCAGAGCTGCTTGAGATGCTGAAGGGTCAGGTCGACGGGGCCGCGATCGGCCCAGCGGGCCGGGTCGGCGACGAGGGATGCGGCCGCCCGGCCGATCAGCGCGGCGTCGACGGGCTCTCCCGGCCGCCCGAACTCGGCGTGCACCCGCGCCGCCAGCGGCGGGATGGCCGGCCCCCGGAACTCCGGATCGATCCCGTCGACGGGCAACTCGAAGCCGCCGTGCCAGAGCAGGTCGAATCCGTGCCGCTCGGCGATCCCGGCGAGGATCCCGCCGACGTCGGTGTGCTGGAACGACGGGTCCGCCACCAACGCTTCGACGTCCCCGGCCAGGCTCAACTCTCCGTGGATCTGGGCCTCGACGTAGTCGTCGAGGGCACGGCCGGCCGCGCCAGGCTGCCACGCCGACCGCTCCCGCCGCCGCAGCAGGGTCCTGGTCAGGGTGGCGGTGTCCATCCCGGCCACGCCCAGGCTGACGCCGGTGCCGGCGGTGGCGTCCAGCAGGGCGGCGAGGACCGGCTCGAAGGCGTCGACGGTGCCCAGGTCCTTCGGGCCGAGGCTGCTGTCGCCGAAGCAGAACGTCGCGCGGGCCAGCACCTCGGGGCGCAGCCGCAGATGGCAGGAGCCGAAGCGCGGGCAGGCCCCGTCCGGGTGGTCGAGCAGGTTCAGGCCGCCATACTTCGGCCGGTCCGCGGGGCGCACGCCGGGCGCCTGGTAGGCCCCGCCGAAGAGGGTCTCCTCCCAGCGGTCCCGGTCCCCGCCCAGGAAGGCGGTCAGGCCACCGCTGGAAATCCCGGTCTCGAACTGGCTGCGGTAGACACCCTCCTGGGCGAGGGCGGCAGCCACCATACGTCCGTCGGCCAGCGGCCGGTCGGGATGGAAGTTGAGGGTCAGCCGTCCGTGCCCGGCGACCGCGGCGATCACCTGCTCCGGCTGGTAGGAGGCGCCCGACCGGGCGAGGTGCCGGGCGATCGTGGCCAGTGCCGTTGGCCGGTCCCGCAGCGCCACCTCGCGGACGTGCCGCAGGGCGGCGCGCTGCGCGGAGGTGAGTGCCGGGACGGTCAGGACATCCGGGGGTACGCGGGGCGGGCTGCACGCGACGAGTATCGGGCACGTGTCCGCCTGCCGGACATCCGATTCCGCGGCGACCACCCCGGCACGGCCCTCACCCGGTAGCGTCCCGCCCGGAGCCGAAGCCGTCCAGCGCCGACCGCTCATCGAGGCTCACCGGCTCCTGGAACAGGGTGATGTGCAGGCCGGCCGGCGCGTCCAGGCGCGCGTTGAGTGACCGCCACGGCGTCTCGGTGGGCGGGGCGATCTCGGTGGCGCCGCGCGACGAGCTGCGCGGTGGTGGCGCGGGTGTCATCCACCTCGAAGGCCACCCGGATCTTCGGCGCGACCTAGCGCCCTACCTCGACCTCGTCGATCATGCGTTTCTGCGCCGGATTGGCGATCTCCAGGGTGGCCCGGCCGGCGTCCAGGATCACCACCCGGGCGTCGTCGGCGCCGGAGAAGGCGGCCTGCTCGGGCAGGCCGAGCGCGTCGCGGAAGAAGGTGACCGCCGCCTCGTAGTCGTCGGCTTCCACGACGAGGCGCAGCTGACGTACTGTCCGCTCGGTGCTCATGCTGGGGAATCCTAGGCCCGGGCGGGGACGGACGCTGCCAGCCCGGCGAGGAACTGCCGATTGTCCGGGGTGCTGCCGAGCTGACGCAGCAACTGATCGAGGGCCTGCTGCCGGTCCAGGGTGGACAGAGCGGCACGCAGCGCGCGTAGCCGGGCCAGCTCGCCCGGTGTCAGCAGGGCCTCCTCGCGTCGAGTGCCGGAGGGGCGTACGTCCACGGCGGGGAAGGTGCGCCGGTCGGCCACCAGGCGGTCCAGCCGCAGTTCGGCGTTGCCGGTGCTCTTGAGTTCCTCGTGGATCAGGTTGTCCGCCGCCGATCCGGTGTCGACCAGGGCGGACGCGATGACCGTCAGGGATCCGCCGTGCTCGACGTTGCGGGCGGCGGCGAGCAGCCGCTTCGGCGGGTTGAGAGCGGCCACGTCCACTCCCCCGGACAGCGTCCGGCCGCCCGAGCGGGCGGCGAGGTTGTACGCGCGGGCCAGCCGGGTCAGCGAGTCGAGCAGCACGACCACGTCGTGGCCCAGCTCCACCAACCGCTTCGCGCGCTCGATCGCCAGCTCGGCGATCGTGGTGTGGTCCTGCGGCGGCCGGTCGAACGTGGCCGCGATGACCTCGCCCTTCACCGAACGCTGCATGTCGGTG
>JAEVHO010000342.1 GCA_016802835.1 Micromonospora sp. ATA32
CGGCTGCGAAGGGCCAAACCTTCATCTCTCGCACAGCATCGACTTCCGGAGATCTCTCCTACCTCACAGGATCACCTTCCATCGTTCGTGGCACACGCCAAAGCAAAGTCGGTTGATCATGGTCGGGATGCGTTGAGCAGGGCGGGGATGAGCATCTTGTCGGCGTGGTGACGTTCCATGACCTGCTTGATCCTGTAGTGTCCGGCAAGCCGGATCAGGGCGATCGTGAGGTTGCGTAGGCTGGCCATGGCGTGAGCGACGTTGCCGAGCCAGGCGTGGTGGGTGTCCTCACCGAACAGGACATCACGCACCCAGTGCACCTTGTTCTCGATCCACCAGTGGGTTCGGATGTAGGTGAGCAGGTCGGCGGCGGCGCCGGACAGGCTGGTGATTCCGTGGACGATCTGCTTGCTGACCCGCTGGCCGTCGGGGGCGTACACGTCACGGCGTAGCCGGAAGACCACGGCCGCGCCGGGGAAGTCGACACCGGTGGCGGGTGCGATCCAGATGGTGCGGGTGACCCGGTAGCCGCTGCGGCGTTCGGTGTCGGTGTGTGCGCTGGCCGCCGTTGTTGCCGCTGGTAGCCGGCTGGTGATCGCGGCCAGCAGGGCAGGCTTGTTGCCTTTCACGGTGAACACGTAGTCCGCGCCGCGTTCGCGTAGGTATCCGGCGGTGTCGCTGCTGGGGTGGGCGCGTCGGCGGTGACGACCATCCCGGCCACCTCGATGTGGTCGAGCAGGGCCTTGATCTGGGTGACCTCGGTCGTGTCGGCCGGGACCTGCACCTGGGCGACGACGACGGCGGTGTCGTGACGCATCGCGGCAAACAGTTGCACGTCCACCCCGGTCGGCCCGCCCGAGTTCCGGACGGTCTTACCGTCCAGCGACAACCCGCACCCGACGACCGGACCGGCGAGCCGGGCGGCCAGCCACGCACAGACGAGGCGGTCCACCACCGCCGCGTCGACCGCCTCGACCAGCCGGTGCAGCGTGTCCCGACCCGGTGGGATCCGGATCCCGAGCACCGGATGCTGGCGGGCGCCCGCAGCGGCCAGCAACGGCTGCGGCAACTCGACCACCCGGTCCGCGGCCCGCCGGAAGTTCCGCGCAACAGAGCCACCGTCAGCACGGTCAACACCGCGGCCAGCCCGTGACGCACACCCCGCGCCTTACGCGGATCGGCGACCTGCGCGAACAACGCGGCCAACGCCGCTACCTGCCCGGTATCCACCTCTCCCCGCTCATCCGTGACGACATCCAGGGCAGCATGGGAGACTGACACGAGCGGCCTTTCTTTGCAGACGACGGCTGGCGTAGGAACCGCCATCGTCTACAGAGGAGGGCCGCGCTTGTTCACCGGCCCCCGCTACCGCCACAGGCACCCATCCCGACCAGGCAAAACAAAAGATCAACTAACTTTGCTTCGGCTCTGCGTGCGGACCCTCACGGCGTCGTGGGCGAAGACGACGTGAACGACCCCTGCTCCGGATCTCAACAGCACTGCGCACATCTGTCCAGCTGAGTGGGATCCTTCTCCGGTCGGCAGGAGGGGGATCGTGCCCGGGTCGCCGGCGGCGTGCCGTAGCGTCGTTTCGTCGAGCCGACGAGGGACGGAGCCTGGAGCGTGCGGAGTCTCATCACCCACTTGGCAGGTCTGACGCCTGAGCAGTTGGGTGGCCTGATCGCCAGGCGACCCGAGGCACTGCTACCGCCGGAGCCCGCGACGATGACCGAGCTGGCCGAACGGCTGAGCGCTCCGCACCTCATCGGCGTCGCGCTGCTCGGACTGAGCCGACCCGAGCTGCAGATCGCCGAGGCGTTGGCGGCACTGGGCGATGGATGCGACCGTGCGGAGCTGGCGGCCGCTCTCGGTGTGGCCACCGACGACGCCGACCTGGACGCCACGCTCGTCGGGCTGGGGGAGGTCGCGGTCGCCTGGCTGGACGGTGACCGCCTGCGCACCGTCCCGCTGGGGCACGTCTGGCCGTGTCCGCTGGGTCTCGGGGCGCCGCTGTCGGCCGTGCTCGCCAAGCAGCGCGCCGAGGACCTGCGCCGGATCGCCCGGACGCTTGGCGTGCCCGTGGGCACGCAGAAAGCCGTCACGGTACGGAACCTGTCCGCCTGGCTGGCCGATGGTGCGAACGTCCGGGAGATCAGCGCAACGGCTCCCGCTGACACCCGGGAGTTGTTGCACCAGCTCGCCTGGGAGGGCCCCTACCTCGACGAGCCGCTCTACCTCTACGGCCGCCGGAAGGGGCCGGTGCAGTGGGCGGTCGAGCACGGACTGATCCATGTCGCCGCCCACTGGGGCGCGCCGCTGCAGATGCCCTGCGAGGTCGCGCTGGCGCTGCGCGGGGCCGACTACCGGCTTTCGTTCGATCCGGTGCCACCGTCCGCACCAACCGCTCAGGTCGACGGGAAGGCCGTCGAGCGGGAGTCCGCCTCGGCGTCGGGGACCGCGCTCGCCCGGATGGTGAACCTGTTGGAGGAGTGCGGCCGGATGCCCGTCGCGCCCCTCAAGACCGGCGGGGTCGGCGTGCGCGAGCTGCGCCGGCTCGCCAAGGCCATCGGCGACAGCGCGGAGCACGTCCGGCTGTGGCTGGAGCTCGGCATGACCACCGGCCTGCTGGCACCGACCGAGGCGGGGCTGCTACCGACGGAGGCGTACGACGCCTGGTCTGACCAGCAGCCCGCGGAGCAGCTGACCGGGTTGTTGGCGGGTTGGCTGTCCAGCGAGGGCGCTCCCCTGCACCAACCGGCCGGGGCTGGGCAGCCGGTGCCGGCCCTGGTCCGCACGGCGGACAGCGCGGCGATGCCCCTGCTGCGGGCCGCGGTGCTCGGGGTGAGCGCGGGGCTGCCGCCCGGTGCTGCCGCCGTTGACGTGGAGGCCGTCATCTCGCTGGCCCGGTGGCGCAACCCGCTGCTCGTCGACCATCTCGAGGACACCACCGGCCTGGTCGGCGGCGTGTGGTGGGAAGCCCAGCTGCTGGGAGCGGTCGCACACGGGGCACTCAGTGACCTCGGCCGGGCGCTCGCCGCAGACCAGCCCCAGCAGCTGGCGGCCGTGCTGGATCGGCTGCTACCACCGGCGGAAGAGACCGTCCTGCTGCAGGCCGACCTGACCGCGGTGGTCGTGGGAACCCCGTCGCGGACGCTCGCGGCGCTGCTGGACGCGGCAGCCGACCGAGAGGCCCGCGGTGGCGCCTCGACGTGGCGCTTCTCACCGGCCTCGGTACGCCGGGCGCTGGACGCGGGCGGCAGCGAGAGCGAGCTGCTCACCGCCCTGCGGGACCGAGCCACCGGCGCCCGGGTGCCACAACCACTCGAATACCTCATCAACGACACGGCCCGGCGGCACGGCGCGATCCGGGTCCGGCCGTCGCCTGCTGCCTGCGCAGCGACGACCCGGTGCTACTGAAGGAAATCCTGCACGCCCGCTCACTGAGCACACTGGGCCTGACCCTGCTCGCGCCGACCGTGCTGGCCAGCAGCGCCCCCATCGCGGAAACCCTGGCCACGCTCCGCAACGCCGGCTACGCACCCGTCGGAGAAAACCCCGACGGCACAGTGGCGGTAGAACGCCCCACCCGGCAACGAGCCGTGCCACTACCGGTCCCTTCCGACGCCATCGGGACGACCCCGTCGCTCTCCGGACCACATGATCCGGGTGCGCTCGACGATGTGCCCGCCCACCTGTTCGACGACGCCGACGACCCGGACCCGCTCAGCACGTACCTGATCCCGACACAGCCGGTCCCACCGACGACCAGCGAACCGGCGGACCTCGCCCGCCGCCTGCTGACCAACGCCGCTGCCCGACACTCTTCGAGGCGGTGAGTTCATCGCGAACAAATCCGGCAGGCGGCCAGCGCGGGACTGGCTGCACGTGATCCGACTGCCGAAGCGTCGATCACCTCCAGACGATCGTCCGCAACCGGCTCAAGCGCCTCCATTACCGACCCGACCTACTCGGTTCACATCAGCGACAGCCCGCGGCCTCGAGAGTCGTGAGAAACGTCGGCCGGCGCGTGTGCTCGATGCACAGTTCCGCGAGGTACCGCGGGATCTGCGGCCGCCTGGTACGCCGCCCGCAGCGCCGGTAGCAGCGCGACCGCCCGCCGGTAGCGCCGCTTGTCGGCCGAGTTGAGAATCGCCAGCCCGACGAGATCCCGATACAGCCGGATCACCTCCGCCGGATGCGTCACCATACGCACACGTGCCGGCGTGGGTGACCTGGATCGAAGGTTAGCGTTCTGCCTCGATGTCTCAGTCATGCCCTGCGACGAGATCGACGGGTTCGTCACGTGCGGGTACCCGTTCGTCAAGCTGGGTTGGGGCGCCGATGTCGCGCGTCTGCTACGACGGTCTAGGCTCACCTCTCGTGCCCGACGATTCCGCCGTGCCCGTGGACACCCTGGTCGCTGACGGCGCGGCGCTGCGGCTGACCGAGCCGCAGGCGCAGGCGGACCTGCTCGCCGTCCTGCACCTGTGTGGTGGTGGACGGTTGCGGTGCAGTGAGAAGACCCGGCGTCCCAGTGTCGCGACGGTCACAGCAGTGGCCGACATGTTGTCCGGCGGGGACTTCTACGACCGGGACGCGATCGCGGCGTTCGCCTGGCCGCTGCTGGTGCAGGCCGCCGGTCTGGCCGAACTCGCCAGCGGACG
Organism: Micromonospora sp. ATA32; assembly: GCA_016802835.1. Classification (GTDB taxonomy): domain Bacteria; phylum Actinomycetota; class Actinomycetes; order Mycobacteriales; family Micromonosporaceae; genus Micromonospora. Next base: position 4,665 of record JAEVHO010000342.1, read on the forward strand.
CCTACAACTGACCGCCCGGGGTCGTACGGCGCTCGGCAAGCCGGCCGCCGAGACGATCCGGCAGGTGTGGCGGGCGTGGCAGACCCGCGCCGTGCTCGACGAGTTGGGCCGGGTCGAGCACATCAAGGGGCAGCGGGCGACGAACGTGCTGACCTCGGCCAAAACCCGCCGGCAGACCGTCTCTGCGGCGCTGGCCGCCTGTCCCCCCGGCGAATGGATCGGCGTCGACGAGCTGTTCTCCACGATGCGCCGTACCGGCACGTCGCCCACGGTTGCGCGCAGCGAACGTGGGCTGTGGAAGCTGTACATCACCGACGCGCAGTACGGCAGCCTGGGTTACTCGGGGTTCGCGGACTGGCCGATCCTGGAGGGCCGTTACACCCTGGCGGTGCTGTTCGAGTACGCCGCCACCCTCGGCCTCATCGACGTCGTCTACGTCGACCCGGCTGGCGCCCGGGACGACTTCCGCGGCAACTGGGGCACCGACGAGCTGCCCTACCTCAGCCGATACGACGGGCTGCGGGCCGTACGACTCAACGCGCTCGGCGCGTACGTCCTCGGCCTGACCACGGCCTACCAGCCACCGGCCGGGCAGACCGCACCTCAGCAGACGTTGAAGGTACTGCTCAACTTCGACATCGTCGCCACGGGTGACCCGCAGCCCGCGGACCGGCTGGTCCTGAACAATCACGCCGAACAGACCGCCGACCGTGTCTGGGCGGTGAGCGCCGCCACGCTCCTCGCCGCCGTCGATGCCGGCCGCCCGCTGGACCAGTTCGTCGACTTCCTGCGCCAGCGGGCACCGCACGACCTGCCGGCCACGCTGCTGACGCTGGTCGACGACGTCACCGCCCGCGCCGGGACGCTGCGCGATGCCGGGGTGGTGCGGCTGATCGAGTGCGCCGATCCCGCTCTGGCCACCCTCATCGCCCGCGACCGCCGGCTCCGGCCCCTGTGCACGCCGGTTGGAGACCGGCACGTGGCCGTGCCGACGGAACACGAATCGGATTTCCGTAAGGCACTGCGGGCACTGGGCTACGCCCTGCCCACGGGCGGGCGCTGACGACGCCGCGCCTCCCGCTGGGTTGCCTGGCAGGGTGCGGCATCATGGGTTGATGCTGACGACCGGGTCCGACGCTGTCGAGGCCGCCGAGCGGGAACTGTCCGCCGCGATGGACGTCCGCCCCCGCGACGCCGCGAGGTGCGCGGCGGCGCTGGAG
>JAEVHO010000343.1 GCA_016802835.1 Micromonospora sp. ATA32
CGAAGTGGGGGCACCTGAGCCGGCCGGACGGGATCGCGCTGGTGCGCGCCTCGGTCGGCCGGTACGGCGAGGAGACGCAGTTGCAGCGCCCCGACGAGGCTGCTGATCAAGGCGTCGACGTTCTTCACCACGAAGTGGGGGCACCTGAGCCGGCCGGACGGGATCGCGCTGGTGCGCGCCTCGGTCGGCCGGTACGGCGAGGAGACGCAGTTGCAGCGCCCCGACGAGGAGCTGATGGCGATCGTGCACCGGGAGCTGTCGGTGGTCCTCGGCACGCCCCTGCCCGCGCCGGTCGCGACCGCGGTGAAGCGGTGGGGCGGTGCGCTGCCGCAGTACCCGCCGGGTCACGCCGACCGGGTGGGCGTCGCCCGGGCAGCGCTGCGGGCGGCCCACCCGACGCTGGTCCTGGCCGGCGCCGGCTACGACGGCGTCGGCATCCCGGTCTGCGTCCGCTCCGGCGAGACCGCGGCCGAAGAGATCATCACAGCACTGGGAGGATCGGACACATGACCGAGCAGACCAACGCGGCCCGGCTGCGCGAGCTGAACGCCAGCATCCGCTACACCATGTGGTCGGTGTTCCGGGCGACCAGCCCGCTCCCGGCGCTGCGCGAGAACGTCACCGGCGAGGTCGAGTCCCTCTTCGAGGAGCTGGCCGGCAAGGACGTGACGATCCGGGGCACGTACGACGTCGCCGGGTTGCGCGCCGACGCCGATGTCATGATCTGGTGGCACTCGTCGTCCAGCGACGCGCTCCAGGACGCCTACCTGCGGTTCCGCCGGACCACGCTGGGCCGGGCGCTCACCCCGGTCTGGTCGCAGATGGCGCTGCACCGGCCGGCGGAGTTCAACAAGAGCCACATCCCGGCGTTCCTCGCCGGCGAGGAGGCCCGCCCCTACCTCTGCGTCTACCCGTTCGTCCGCTCGTACGAGTGGTATCTGCTGCCGGACGCCGAGCGGCGCGAACTGCTCGCCGAGCACGGCCGCCTGGCGCGCGGCTACCCGGACGTGCGGGCCAACACGGTCGCCTCGTTCGCCCTCGGTGACTACGAGTGGATGCTCGCCTTCGAGGCCGACGAGCTGCACCGGATCGTCGACCTGATGCGGGACCTGCGGGCCTCCGGCGCCCGGCGACACGTCCGGGAGGAGATCCCGTTCTACACCGGCCGCCGCCGTTCGATCGCCGACATCGTGACCTGCCTGGGCTAGGCGCCGGGGCGCGGGTGACGTGCCGTCAGCGGGTGGGCTCCCGGCGCATCGGGGTGTGCGGGATGCCGTCCTCGACGTAGTCCCGCCCGCTGACGGCGAAGCCGTGCCGGGCGTAGAAGTCGACCAGGTGGGACTGCGCCTCCAGCACGCAGGGCCGGTTGCCGACCACCTCCAGCGCCTCGGCCATCAGCCGGCCGGCGTGCCCGCCGCCACGGGCCTCCGGCGCCACCACCACCCGACCGATCCGGGCCGCGCCGTCCGGGTCGGCCAGAATTCTCAGGTACGCCACCGGGTCACCGCCCCGGGTCAGCCAGAGGTGCCGGGTACCGGGTTCGAGGTCCCGGCCGTCGAGTTCCGGGTACGGGCACGCCTGCTCCACCACGAACACGTCGATGCGCAGCTTGAGCAGGTCGTGGAAGGTGCGGGTGTCCAGGTCGGCGAAGGAGGCGATCCTGACCTCGGTCGTCTGCGGCTGCATCCCGCGATGGTAGGCGGTCGCCTGTGCGCGGGGCCGGCCCGGAGTGGGACGGGGGCCCGCCGGTGTCCGCCTGACCGGCCGGGGCCCCGGTCAGGCCGGGCGGGCGCCGACCGCGTCGCGGATCTCGGCACCCCGGGCGCTCTCCTCGCTGCGCGCGCAGTGGCCGCAGCAGAAGAAGCGCCCGGAGACCTCCACGCCGTGCCCGATGATCTTCACCTGGCAGTGCTCGCAGACGGGCGCCAGCTTGTGCGCCGCGCACTCGAAGCAGTCGAAGGTGTGCACGTCGCCGCTGACGGTCCGCACCTCGAACGTCATCCAGTAGTCGTTGCCGCAGACCTCGCAGGTTGCCACCACAAACCCCCCGAACCTAGGACGTGTATCCCCAGGATGCCGCACGGGTCGCGGTCGGGGCGACGAAACCGGCGAACCGGACCAGGGGTACGGCGCGTCGCACCCGGCGTGTCGGGCGTTAGCCTGGTGACGGCCTCGACCCCGGGAGGAATCACGTGATCAAGCGCAACAAGCTCTTCGGCAGCCAGACCCGGGTCACCTTCTGCCTGCCCCGGGACACCCCGCCCGGCACCGTCAGCGTGGTCGGTTGCTTCAACGGCTGGGAGCCGGGCCGGCACGAGCTGGTGACCCGGCGCGACGGCACCCGCACGGTGACCGTGAAGCTCGGGCCGGGCGAACACCGCTTCCGCTACCTGGCGACCGGCGGCGTCTGGCTCGACGACGAGTCCGCCGACCAGGTCGACGACCGCGGCAGCACCATCCTCCTCTGACCCGCGCCCCCTACCACCGGCGGTGCGGGCGGTCAGGTCAGCGTGGCTCCAGGCGGATGGAGACGGAGTTGACGCAGTGGCGGGTGTCCTTCGGGGTGAAGCCCTCGCCCTTGAAGACGTGGCCCAGGTGGCTGTCGCACCGGGCACAGCGGATCTCCGTACGTGTCATCCCGAGTGTGTTGTCCTCGATCTCCCTGACCGTGCCGGGGATGGCGTCGTCGAAGCTCGGCCAGCCGCAGTGCGAGTCGAACTTGGTGTCGCTGGGGAAGAGTTCCAGCCCGCAGGCCCGGCAGTGGTAGACGCCGGCCGTCTTCGTGTCGACGTACTCGCCGGTCCACGGGCGCTCGGTGCCGGCCTCGCGCAGCACCCGGTATTCCTCGGGGCTGAGCCGGACCCGCCACTCTTCCTCGGTACGGGGCAGTTCGTTCTCGTCAAGACTCACCCGTCAACGGTACGCCGGGCGTCAGTGCCGTGGCATAGGGTCGCGGGATGGGTGGCACCAAAGCCGCGGCCGCCGAGATCGAGGTCGCCGGGCACACCGTACGGCTGACCAGCCCGGACCGGGTGATCTTCCCGCAGCGCGGCTTCACCAAGGCGGACGTCTTCCACTACTACCTGGCCGTCGGCGACGGCATCATGCGCGCCCTGCGGGACCGTCCGACTACCCTGCAGCGCTTCCCCGAGGGCATCGAGGGGGAGATGTTCTTCCAGAAGAGGGTGCCCACCAGGGGCGTACCGCCGTGGGTGCGGACCGCGGAGATCACCTTCCCGAGCGGCCGCTCCGCCGCCGAGCTCTGCCCCGCCGACCTGGCCCACGTGGCCTGGGCCGCGCAGATGGGCACCATCGTGTTCCACCCCTGGCCGGTGCGCGCCGCCGACGTGGACCGGCCGGACGAGTTGCGGGTCGACCCGGACCCGCAGCCCGGCACCGACTTCGCGCACGCGGTCGAGGCGGCCGGCGAGCTGCGGGCGGTCCTGGACGAGCTGGGCGTGACCGGGTGGCCGAAGACCTCCGGCGGTCGCGGCCTGCACGTCTACCTGCGGATCGCGCCACGGTGGACGTTCACCGAGGTCCGCCGGGCAACCATCGCGCTGGCCCGCGAGCTGGAGCGACGCCGGCCCGACCTGGTCACCACCGCCTGGTGGAAGGAGCAGCGCGGCACCCGGGTCTTCGTCGACTACAACCAGATGGCCCGGGACCGGACGATCGCCTGCGCGTACTCGCTGCGGGCCAACGCAAGGGCCACCGTCTCCACGCCGGTCGACTGGACCGAGCTGCCGACGTGGACCCGGACGACTTCCACCTGGGCACCGTCCCGGCCCGGCTGGCCGAGCGGGGCGACCCGCACGCCGGCATCGACGACGCCGCGTGGGACCTCACCCCGCTGCTGGAGTGGGCCGACCGGGACGCCGCCGCCGGGCAGGGCGACCTGCCGTACCCGCCGGACCACCCGAAGATGCCGGGCGAGCCGAAGCGGGTCCAGCCCTCCAAGGACCGCGACCGCCCCCGGGATTGACCGCGCCGACCGCGTTCTGCTTCCAGACAGCGGCATGGAATAACGATCATGTAACGGGCGCGAACCTTTCCGGACCCGTATCGAATCTTCCTGGTCGTCGGCCCGACGGGGCCCCGGGGGAGGCGTCGGATGAAGCTGGTGTGGAGGCGGGCCCGCGAGGCACGGGGGCTGCTGCTCGCCGCGGTGGTGGCGGCACTCGTCGCGGTCGCGCTGGTCACCGGCCTCTCCGACTACAACCGCCGCGCCGTCGACGCCGGGCAGCGGGCCGTGCTCAAGGCCGCGTCCGCGACGGAGCGCAGCCTGCTGATCAGTGGGTCCGGTGGTCGCGACAGCGCGGAGTCCGCCAACCGGGACCGGGCGGTCCGGGCGCAGCTCGCCGACGGACTCGGTGGCGTGCCGGTCACCGTGGCCAGCGCCCGCTACGGCATCGGACGCGAGCTGACCGGTGACCTCGGCTCCCTCCGGGTGAACGACGACCCGATCTTCGCCGACCTCGTCATGCTGGACGACCTGCCCGGGCACGCCGACCTCACCAGCGGTGGGTGGCCCACTCCGGGCGCGAGCCCGACACAGGTCACGCTCCCGGAGAAGGTCGCGAGCGCGCTGGGCCTGACCGCCGGTGCCCGGGTGCCGCTGCGCGACCGCAGCTCCAGCCGAGCCGACGACGTGATGCTCGCCGGGACCTGGCGGCCCCGCGACCCGGCGGCGGCGTACTGGCGGCTCGCCCCGGGCGTGGGCGCGGGCAGCAGCACCGACACGTCCTACGGGCCGTTCGCACTGGACCCGGCGGACTTCGCGCGCGCCTTCCCGGGCTCCACCTCCGCCTCGTGGCTGGTCGAGCCGGATCTCGCGGGCACCGAGCCGAGCCGGCTGGACAGCGTCAAACGGGCGGTCGCCACCGCCGCCGCCGAGGTGCCGGAGAAGGCCGGCCTCGGCTCGTCCGCGCAGAGCGTGACCAACGTGGATCGCCTGATCGACCGACTGGCCCGGGCCGACCTGGTGGGTCGGTCCGCGCTGCTCACCCCGTTGCTGCTGATCCTGGTCCTCGGCGGGTACGCCCTGGTGCTCGTCGCCGCGCTGCTCAACGAGGACCGGCGGGCCCAGACCGCCCTGCTCCGCGCCCGGGGCGCGGCCCGCCGCCAGCTGGCCGGCCTGGCCGTACGGGAGGCGACGCTGGTGGTGCTGCCGGCCGCCGTCCTCGCGCCGCCGCTCGCCGGCGAGGCCCTGCGTCGGCTCGGCGGCGGCTCCGCGCTGGGCGGGCTCGACTGGACGGTGGCGGGGCCGGTCTCGTCTGGGGCGGTCGCCGTCGCGACCGCGGTCGGCTGCCTCCTGGCGATGGTCCTGCCGGCCCTGCGCCGGGCCGGCACCTATGTCGCCGACATGGCCCGCCCGGTCCCGGCCCACCCGGGGCGCAGCCGTCCAGCGGGCCAGCGTCGACATCGCCCTGGTGGTGCTCGCGGTGCTCGCCTGGACCCAGCTGCGGCAGTACTCCTCGCCGCTGGCCGGGGCGGGCGGCCGGCTCGGCATCGACCCGCTGCTGGCCGTCGCCCCGACGCTCGGGGTGCTGGCCGGGGCGGTGGTCGCGCTGCGGCTGCTGCCACCGATGACCCGGTTCGCCGAGCGGTTCGTCGACCGTCGGCCGTGGACGGCGACGATGTTCGGCATGTGGCAGGCGGGCCGGCGTCCGCACGCCGGGCCGGTGCTGCTGCTCGCCCTCGCCGTCGGCGGCAGCACCCTGGCGTGGTCACTCGTCACCACCTGGGAGCGGTCGCGGGTCGAGCAGTCCGATCACAGCGTCGGCGCCGACCTGCGGGTGACCGAGCGCACCGGCGCCGCGCCGGCGGACCGCGCGGCCCGGCTGGCCGCCGTACCGGGGATGGACCGCGCGT
>JAEVHO010000344.1 GCA_016802835.1 Micromonospora sp. ATA32
GTCAGCACCTCCGCCTCATTGAGCCGGCCCAGGTCGTGCGGGCTGAGGGTGGTGCCGTCGGCCAGCGTGCCCGGGGTGAGGGCGTCCGGCGCGAACGGGTCCAGCCCGCCGGCCGCCCGCTGCCCGATCGCCTCCAGCTCGGCTGCCTCGTGGGCGACGGCCCGGGCGACGTTGACGTCGGTGGCGCGGTCCGACAGCTCGACGCGCCAGCCACCCCCCTCCCGCGGGACGGTGCCGTGCGGCAGGTCCTGCCCGTCCACGTCAACGGGCACCGACCGGGCCACGGCGCCGTCCGGCAGGGCGTCCGCCGGGACCGTGGTCAGCTCCAGGCGTACGCCCCGCAGTGTGCTGCCGTCCGGCAGCCGGTTCACGACCTGGCGGAGGGCGTCCTCGCCGAGGTGTCGCACCAGCTCCGGTTCGGGTACGTCCCGGCCGTACCCGTGGAACTCGGCGTCGGGAACCCGGGCGGCGGTGACCGGCGGATGCCCCTCCCCAGTGAGCAGGCTGTGGATCGACGACAGGTCGGGCACCCGGGGCAGGCTCTCGGTGTGCGCCGACCGGGGGTGCAGCGGCCCGGTGTCGCTGACCTGCTTGACCCCCTTCCAGTCCGCACCGAGCAGTGCCCGCTTGCCGATCCAGGACGCGTCCCGGCCCTGGTGGTGGTCCCCCCAGCCGGCCTGGCTGATCTCGAACGGCGTCGGGTACCGGGTGCTGCCGAAGGAGTGCGTACGGGCCCGGCCCAGGATTTCCTGCCCCGCGTCGCGCTGCCGGTACGCCTCCCGGAGCACCTGGTCCGGGTCGGTGGTGCCGTAGCGCTCCCGGAGCCGGTCAAGGTCCAGGATGCCGTCACCCTCGGCCGAGCGCCGGGCCAGCTCGATGTCGACGTCAACCTTGCGCAGCTCGCCCCGGAGCCGGTCGAGGACGCCATTGGCCCGGTGCTCGGTGTTGGGTGCCCAGTCGAAGCCGTCGCGGGCCCAGGCGTAGCCCCCGACGGTGGAGGCGGCGTGCACCTCGATCCGCTCGACACCGGAGTGCCGGTACCACTCCATCAGGTGGCCGTTCCACTCCCGGGCGAAGCCCTGGCCCTGCACGCGTTCGCTGAGCCTCAGTGAGGCGTGTTCGACGAACAGGTTGCCGTCGTGGTCCCGCTGGAAGGAGCGCACCACCCGGCCGACGTTCACGCCGTCCGGATCGTGCACCTCGGCCCGGACCACCACCTCGTTGCGGTACACGCTGACGCTGTACGGGTCCTCCAGGTCCACCCGGATCCGCAGCCCCGCGAACTCGCGTCCGTCCAGCTGATCGGCGAACTCCCGGCGGACGGCGTCCCCCCAGGCCGTGACCTCCTCCTGCGAGCTGGGGATCAGCTCGTCGAGGCTGGGCCGCCGGTCCTCGTGTCGCCAGGGCGGGTCGGAACAGATCTCGTCCTGCCGGGAGTGGTCCCGGCCGTCGGACGGCGGACCGTCGGCCGGGGGGCGCCCCTCGCGCCTCGGGGATACGCTCCAGCTCGTGCATGGGGTAACCGCGCTGCGCCAGGTCGGCGTCGAGCCGGTTCAGTTCTTCGCGGAGGCGGACCTGATCGACGGGGTCGGTCGCGGCGCGTAGCTCGTCGACGATGCAGCGCCGCTCCGTCAGTTGCAGCAGGGTCCGCCCGTCCGGGGCCGCCGGTGCGGCATCGCGACCGGCGTACGGGTCCGCGACGGGCGGCGCGTCGGCGACGGGCCGCCAGCCGGGATCCGGCTCGCCGGGCCGCGAACCCCACGGCCCGAGAGCACCCTGTTCCGATTCACCCGGCCGCGGGCCCCACGGCTCCGGAGCCGGCCGGGAGGTTCCCTCCGAGCCGGGCACCCGGGGGGCCGGGGTCGCGCCGCCGAAGAATCCGGTGATCCGACGGAGCGCACGGCCCAGCACACCCGTCCGCCGCTCGGGCTCCGGGCGGGCCGGCTGCCCGGAGTCCGGGTGCGGCACGGAACCGTGCGCGGGCGGCGTCTCGGTCCGCCAGGGCGGCGCCGTGTCGGGGCCCGGTGCCTCGCGCCAGGCGGGGGCGTAGTGCCCCTGCTCGTCGGCGGGCCAGACCGGGTCGTGGTCGCGAACAGGCCCCCACTTCGCGAGCGGTGGAGAGTAGTCACCGCCAGGCCGCGCCGGCACCGGAGCTTCCGGCGGGGCTGGCCGGTCGCGGAGCACGGGCGGCGGACGTTCCTCGTGCTGCCGACCGATCGCGTCGAGGTCGAGGCCGTGCCGCTCGGCGACCTCCCGGGTCGTCGGCCCGAAGAAGGTGCCCTGCCGGCTCTCGCCCCGGATCGGGTGAGCCGCCTCGTCGATGGCCAGCCGGCCCCGCTCGGTCATCTCCTCCGGCGAGACGGCGGCCAGCCGTTCCCAGGTGGCTGCCGGCAGCAAGGCCCGGTCCTCGGCGGACAGGTAACGGGTGGCGATCTGTTCCAGCATCTCGCGAGGACTCAGGTCGGCCAGGTTGCGGTAGTTGTCACTGTCCGGAAGCCGCAGATCACGGGAGTGGTCCGTCTCCCGGAAGCCGGCCAGGCCGCGCAGGAACTGCTGCTGGACGCTGAACGCCTGCAACTCGCCCTCGAACCGGAAGTGGGCCAGGAGCTCGGCACGTGCCGATGGGCTCAGCCGACCGGCGTCGAACTGCAGGTCAAGAGCCTCTCGCACCAGATCGGCACGGGGCTGGAGGCGGTGCATGCTCTCGTGCACGACGGTGGCCGCGACGGCGCTGATCGGTCGTGGCCTGCCACCCGCGACGGGGTCGACGAAGGTCACGTCGAACGGGGCGGCGAACCCGCCTCGGGCCGTTCCGCTGATCCACTTCTCCAGCTCCGGATCGCGCATCTCGTCGGGTGCGAGGGCCTGGAACGACTCGCTCTCCTTGGGGATGAGGCGGTCGAAGGTGCTCATCGCGTGGCCCTCGAACGCCGGCCCCAGCACGTCACCGATCTTGGCGATCGCGATCGCCTGGTCGAGGACGTGGAACCGGTGGGTCTGCGGGTCGACGCCCACCACCCGGGTGGCGATCTCGACCGAGTTGAGCGGGTCGACGCCGTCGAGGTCTTCCAGCCCGGATCGGCGTACTCCCCGCCGCGCTCGAAGTCCCGCCAGTCCCGGTACCGGTCGGCGTAGTCGTTGACGGCCCGGCTCAGGTCGCGGACGCGCTGCACGACCTCGCCGAGACGGCCGCTCTCCCGGGCCCCGTCGGTGGCCGACTGCAAGCGGTCGGCGAGCCCACCGATGGCGTCCAGGTCGGCGACGCGGCGGGCCACCGCCGCCTCGGGATACCGGGCGAGCAGGTTCTCCTTCGCCTGGTGCACCAGCTCGTGCACCTGCTCGGGCAGCTCGGCGCCGGTCCTGGTCCGGTGCTCGGGGAAGTTGGCGCTGGGCGCCAACTCCTGGACGACCGGCAGTTCCTCGGCCAACGGCGTCGGCGGGCGGCCGTCTCCCACCCGATCGGGTGTCGAGCCCTCCTCGCCGGGCCGTGCCTCGGTGAGGGTCGGATCGGCCGGGCGGCGGGCCTCGACCAGCGAAGCGGCCTCGTCCCTCAGCCGGGCAACGGTGGCGTCGATCTCGGGCTGGGAGCGCGGCGCGAACGAGCCGTCCTCCTGCCGTACCGCGAGGTGTTCGCGGGCCCAGTTCCGCACCTGCTCGGGCGTTCCCGGGCCGTCGGCGAGCAGACCGCGCACGCTCTCCGGGGTGAGCGGCCGGGGCGGTGCCGGATCCGTCGCGGTGGCGTCGCGGAAGCCGATCCGGTCGGCGTCGAGCACCGGCGGATCCGGTCGGACCGGCTCCTCCAGCGCCGCCAGCGAGAGCTCCTCGGCCGGCCGCGTGGGCTCCGGCCGCGTCGGCACGTCCGGCGTCGCCGGCCGGTGCGCCGAATCGGGTACGGAGTCGACGGGCGCGACGGGGCGGTCGAGCACGTGGTGCAGCTCCCGGTGCAGGGTGCCCCAGGCGTCGCCGAGCTGCCGGTCGACGAAGGCCGTCCGGGCGGCGGGGTCGGCCGGCACGTGGTCGGGCAGCACCACACCGGCCGGCTCGCGCTGCACCCACTGCCCGTGCTCGATCGCCAGCCCCGGACGCAGCACCACCGGCTGCCCCGGGGCAGCGCGGAGTTCACCTGGAGCGCCACCCGCACGCTGAGGCCGTCCGGGTAGTGCACGGTCAGCAGGCGGGACGACTCGTCCCAGCTCGCCCGGTGCGGCTGGTCCACCGGTCCCGGCTCCCGGCCGGCCAGCAGCTCACCGACGTGACCGTCGAAGGTGGACTTCACCGCGTCGGGGAGCGCGACCGCCGGCCCGATCGGGTGCGGCTCGACCGGCACCAGCTCGTACGGGACCTGCCCGTCTGACGCCGCTACGCCGCGTAGCTGCCCTTCAGGGGCCAGCGCGCCTCGCTGCGGTGGAACCGCAGGATCTTCACGAACACCGCTGCGTAGTTCCCGTCCTCCTGCCCGTCCATCGGTCTCCCCTGGCCGGTGGCCTTCTGGATGACCAGCCGGCGGTCCATCGCCGGGTAGCCGAAGATGTATTCCACCTTCTGTCTGTCTTCCCGGACCTTCTCGAAGTCCAGCAGGATCGCCATCCGTTCTCCTTCCACCCCACGAGCCGTCCAGGTCCTCACCGGTCCGACCCGGCGGGATGCTCTGGGCCTCCGGGCGTGGATCCGCCGGCGTCGAGTCGTGCCGCGCCGGGCCGTCGGCTACGCCGCGTAGCTGCCCCCCGCCGGCCAGGTGGTGCCATCCGCCTGCATCCGCAGGATCTTCCCGAACGCCTTCCGGTACTGCATGTCCTCGGTCCCGTCCAGCGGCCTCCCCTGGCGAGACTCCTTCTGGATGACCAGCAGCCGGTCCTTGGTCGGGTACCCGAAGGTGTACTCGACCTCCCGACTGTCCTCCCGGACCAGTTCGAAGTCCACCAGAATCGCCATCACCGGTCCTCCTCGGCCACGAGTTGTCCAGGTCCTCCCCGGTCCTGCCCGGCGCGACCTTCTCCCAATTGAACAGGCGCTGCGCGTACGCGTGCGCGTCCGGGTACGTCGCGTCCGGATGAACCCGCAGGTAGCCCGACTCGGCGAGCTCGTGCTCGAGCAGTACGAGATCGGGTTCGAGCGGACGCCCCTCCCGCAGCCTGATCCACGCCTCGGCGATGTCCTCGTCCGCGTCGAACCGACGCCGCACCCATCCGTCGGGATAATCCCGCAGCACGTGCTCGTCGAACATCAGATGCTGCTTGACCCGGGCGATCTCGGCGTGGGTGAAGCCTGTTTCGCCTCCCGGGCGGTCGACGGCGGCGAGGTTAGCCGCGATGTCGGCCACGTCCCCACCATCGGCCCGGAAGCGGCTGTACGCTTCGCCCGCCCACGCCCAGGCCCTGGACTCGTCCCGGGGTCGGATCGAGGCGCCGGTGACGGCGTCCTGGTCCGCCGGGTCGGCACGATGATCGTCGCCCCGGTCGGCCCAGTCGCGGCCGCCGTCGTCGCGGGCCGCCGGACCGTTGACGTCCCGGTCCGGGAGAGTCCCCGGCCGCTCGGCGGACTCCGGGGACCGGGTGTGCACCGGGTCCGCCGCCGGTCCCCGGTGGCCGGATGCCTGCGGCGCCGCGTCCGCACGAACCGGCGGTGGCGCCGCATCCCCACGAACCGGCGGTGGCGAATTGTCCGCACGAACCGGCGGCACGCCGTCCGCACGAACCGGCGGCGGCCTGTCCAACCGTACGGGTGTGGGCGGGTCGCCAGGTCCGTGCGGGGCCGACCGCGTCGGCGGGACGTCCTCGCGGACGGCCGGGAGGGCGTCCGTGCCGTGCCGGGCTGCGGCGGCGTCGGTTCCGGTGACCGCCTGCCGCGGCAGATCGTCGCGGAGGCCCAC
>JAEVHO010000345.1 GCA_016802835.1 Micromonospora sp. ATA32
GTGCGGCCGGTCCGCCGGGTGCGGCCGGTCCGCCGGGAGCCGCCGGTCCGCCGGGTGCGGCCGGTCCGTCGGGAGCGCCCGGTCCGCCCGGAGCGCCCGGTCCGCCCGGGTCGCCCGACCCGTACTTGAACTCGGAAGCGTTGCCGCCCTTGAGGGTGAGGTCCTTCAGGGTCAGGTCACCGCCGTCGGCGACTCGGAAGATCCGGAAGGCGTCCTCGGAATCCCGCTTGATCGTCGAGTCGTTGCCCTTGATCGTGATTTCCTGCTTGATCGTCGGCAGGCCCGTGCCGGACTTCTTGTCGTGCCCGTCCAGCTCGTAGGTGCAGTCCCGGGCCAGCTTCAACGTGCCGCCGTGGTCCCGGTTGGCCAGATCGACGGCCTCGACCAGCTTCTCGTCGTCACAGGGCACCTCCCGCACACGCCCGTGCTCGTCATCCTTGCCCTTGTCCCGGTCCCTGCCCTGCTCGTCCCGGTTCTTGCCCTGCTCGTCCCGGTTCTTGCCCTGCTCGTCCCGGTCGTTGGAGTCGCGGTCCTTGCCGTCGTCCTTGCCGTCGTCCTTGCCGTCGTCCTTGCCGTCGGCCGCGCCGGCATCGCTGACGTTCTGCTTCGGTGCCGTCTGCGAGTCGCCGGCCCGCTGTGCATCGTCGGACTTGTTGTCACGGGCAGCCAGCCCGCCCAGTGCCGCCAGACCGACGACGCCGGTCAGGCCGGCCACGCCGGTGGCGACCCACAGCTTGCGTCGCCTAGTCGACGGCGCGGCCGCAAAGGCCCCGCCGTCGGGAGTCGTTACGTCGTTGGACATCAGAGCCTTCCGCCCTTTCCTGCTACCAGACGGGGTCACGCCCTACAAACCGGCGCGACCAGCTACAAATCGGTTGCAGCCTCTGATCCCCACCATATGAGAGGGATCCTCATGACGAGGACTTATCCGAGAAAAGCCCGCATTTCGCTCACATTAGGCAGGCCGACGTAACCGGGGCGCAGTAGCGAGGAAGGGCGATGAGCAGAGCAAACAGCGGCGGGCCCCGCCACCGGTGCCGAAACGACGGAAACGTCGCAGACGCCGGCGGCGGGGGCGCCGCGGAGGTCGTACCCGGGTCAGCCCGGCAGGCGCGGACCCGCCTCGCGCTGTGCGGCCAGCCAGGTCTCGACCTCGTCGGAGCGCCGCGGTAGCCCGGCCGACAGGTTCACCGCGCCGGTCGCGGTGACCAGCACGTCGTCCTCGATCCGGATGCCGATGCCGCGCAGCTCCTCGGGGACCAGTTCGTCCTCCGGCTGGAAGTAGAGGCCCGGCTCGACGGTGAGCACGTAGCCCTCGCCGAGCGCGCCGTCCCGGTACATCTCCTTGCGGGCGTTGGAGCAGTCGTGCACGTCGATGCCGAGCATGTGGCTGGTGCCGTGCAGCGTCCAGCGCCGGTAGACCGTCGACGCCGGGTCCATCGCCTCGTCCACACTCACCGGCAGCAGGCCCAGGTCGGACAGCGCCTCGGCGAGGACCCGCATCGAGGTCAGGTGGACGTCCTTGAACGCCACGCCGGGCTTGATGATGTCGATCCCGGCCTGCTGTGCGGCGTACACGGCGTCGTAGACCTGACGCTGCAGCGGGGTGAAGCGGCCGTTGACCGGCAGCACCCGGGTCACGTCGGCGGTGTAGAGGTTGCGCCCCTCCACGCCCATGTCCATCAGCAGCAGCTCACCGGGGCGGGTGGCGCCGTGGTTGTGCACCCAGTGCAGGATCGTGGCGTGCTCGCCGGCCCCGATGATCGAGCCGTAGCCCACGTCGTTGCCGTCGTGCCGGGCCCGCAGCGCGAAGATCCCCTCCAGCAGCCGCTCCGAGACGGCGCGGTCGGCCGGCAGCGCCCGGGCCACGTCCTCGAAGCCGCGTACGGTCGCGTCCACCGCGTCCTGGAGCTGGGCGATCTCCCACTCGTCCTTGACCAGCTTGAGCTCCGAGATCGCGATGACCAGCTCGCGGTCGCGGGCCGGCTGGCCCTCGGTGCGGGCGCCGTCGTACGGGCGCACCGACCGGTCCACGGCGCGTCGAATCCCCGAAGCACCCGGGTACGCCTCGGCGCCAGGTCGGCGAGCGTCGCCTCCAGCGCGGTCAGGTCCTCGGTCGGCAGGCCCAGCTCGGTCGACTTCTCGCCGAGCGTGTGCCGCCGGCCGACCCAGAGCTCGCCGTGCCGGCTGCGGAAGAACTCGTCGGTCTCCCGTGACGAACGGGGCCGCATGTACAGCGTGGCGTCGTGCCCCGAGCCGTTCGGCCGCAGCACCAGGACGCTGTCCGGGTCGTGATCGCCGGTCAGGTAGGCGAAGTCGCTGCCGGGTCGGAACGGGTAGTCGGTGTCGTTGGCGCGTACCTTCTCGGTGCCGGTCGGGATCACCAGCGTCTCGCCCGGGAAGGCCGCGGAGAGCGCGGCCCGGCGCTTCGCGTAGTTGGGCACCTCGGGGCGGGGGCCGACCGGGAGAGTGGTGTCCCGCCAACCCTGGCGCATGAAGGACAGGAACGCCTCCGGGAAGTCCGGGTCGTGCGATTCCGTGCCGTCCGCCGGCTTGCTGCCCGTTCGGTCCTCGGCCATGATCGGCTCCCTCCGCCTCGTCGCTCGTCCAGACGCTACCGCGCGATGGTCGGGGTGGAGAGCCTGCGGTGCCGCGACGCCCGCTGTGCGCGCGTGGAAAGATGACCACCATGTGCGGACTCCTGGCCTTCTTCAGCGCGCGCGGCGACGCCGCCGCGCACCGCGACAACATCGCCGGGGCGTTGGAATGCCTGCACCACCGCGGCCCGGACGAGACCGGTGTCGAAGTGGTCGGCGACGCCTCCGGCCGGTACGCGGACGGTGTGTTCGCGCACAAGCGGCTGGCGATCATCGACGTGGCGCTCAGCCACGAGCCGCTGCCCTACGCCAACGGCCGCTACCTGCTCACCTTCAACGGTGAGATCTACAACTACATCGAGCTGCGCGAGGAGCTGGCCCGGGAGTTCGGGGCCCAGTTCGCCACCGCCGGCGACGGCGAGGTGATCGTCGCCGGCTACCACTACTGGGGCGAGCAGGTGCTCACCCGACTGCGCGGCATGTTCGCCTTCGTCATCTGGGACCGGCAGGAGCGGCGAGCCTTCGGCGCCCGCGACTACTTCGGCATCAAGCCGATGCACTACCTGGAGACGGCCGACGGGCTCTACCTCGCCTCGGAGAAGAAGGCGCTGCTGCCCTTCGCGCACTCCAACTACGAGGGCGACGCGGGCATCGACACCGCCAACCTCAGCCACTACCTCACCCTCCAGTACGTCCCGGAGCCGGGCACGCTGCACAAGGGGATCAACCGGATCGGGTCGGGGGAATACCTCACCTGGACCCCGGGCGGCCGGATCGAGGTGCGCCGCTGGTACCGACCGGTGTTCCGGCCCACCCCGGTCTCGGACGAGCAGAAGCTCTACCACGAGATCCGGGAGACGCTGCGGGAGAGCGTCCGGATGCACATGCGCTCGGACGTGCCGGTCGGCTCGTTCCTGTCCAGCGGGATCGACTCCACCGCGGTGGTGGCCCTGGCCCGCGAGTTCAACCCGAACATCCTCACCTTCACCGTCGGTTACGACGTGCCGGGTTACTCCGAGATCGACGTCGCCCAGGAGTCGGCCCGGCACCTCGACGTGACCACCATCCCGACCAAGATCGGGCCGCAGGACATGATCGACGCCCTGCCGAAGATCGTCTGGCACCTGGACGACCCGGTGGCCGACCCGGCGCTGGTGCCGCTCTACTTCGTGGCCAAGAAGGCCGCCGAGCACGTCACCGTGGTCCTGTCCGGCGAGGGTGCGGACGAGTTCTTCGGCGGTTACACGATCTACCGGGAGCCGCTCTCCCTCGGCAGCGTCAACGGGCTGCCGGGCGGGGTGCAGAAGGGGCTGCGCGCGGTCTCCAAGGCCATCCCGCAGGGTGTCAAGGGCAAGAGCTTCCTGGAGCGTGGCACGACCCCTATCGAGCAGCGCTACTACGGCAACGCCCGGATGTTCACCGAGGAGGAGAAGCAGCACCTGCTGCGCCGCTACGACCCCTCGGTGCGCTACACCGACGTCACCGCCCCGATCTATGCCGAGTGCACGGAGCTCGACGACGTCACCAAGATGCAGTACGTCGACCTCTACACCTGGCTGCGCGGCGACATCCTGGTCAAGGCGGACCGGATCTCGATGGCCCACTCCCTCGAGGTGCGGGTGCCGTTCCTGGACCGGGCGGTCTTCGACGTGGCGGCACCATCCCGGTGGACCTGAAGCTCCCGCCGCGCTCCGACGCCACCAAGTACGCGATGCGTCAGGCGCTGCAGGGCGTCGTGCCGCCGGCCATCGTCAACCGCAAGAAGCTGGGCTTCCCGACCCCGACCCGGGTCTGGCTGCGCGGCGAGATGTACGAGTGGGCCCGGCACGTGTTGTCCACCTCCGGCGCGGGCGACCTGCTCGACCTGTCGTACGCGCTGCGGCTGCTGGAGGAGCACAAGCGGGAGGAGGCCGACCACTCCCGCAAGGTGTGGACGGTTCTGATCTTCTGCATCTGGCACGCCATCTTCGTGGCCAAGACCCTCGACCCGGGCATCCAGCGCAATCAGTCCGCCCTGCTCACCAAGCCGGTCGTCGGCTCCATGGTGCGCTGACGCCTTCTCCCGCAGCGTCGATCAAGAGGTTTGCGTCACCGGGACCGCCCCGGATGACGCAAGCCTCTTGATCATTTCCGCCCGCCGCCGTCAGCGGCGCTCATTCTCGATGTGCCGACACCGCTCGACGCGGGGTCCGTCGCGGGGCCCCGCCTGCCGCCCGGGAGGCCGATAGCGTGTCCTCGGCGCTCATGATGCGGCGCGCTGTGCCAGCCTGGTAGGGCAAGATCGGATCAGGTCGGTCGACGGACGGGAGGACCCACGATGGGCTACGCGGTGGTACTCGGCGAGGCACTGATCGACCTGCTCGACTCCGAATGCGACGGGCGGCCCGTCTACCGGCAGGCGGTCGGCGGCGGCCCGCTCAACGTCTCGGTCGGGGTGGCCCGGCTCGGCGGTGAGGTGCAGTTCGTCGGCTCGCTCGGCGACGACGTGCCCGCCGAGCGGATCCGGGCCTTCCTGAGCGAGGTCGGCGTCGGGCTGGCCGGGACGGTGACCGTCCCGGCGCCGACCGCGCTGGCGGTGGCGACCTTCGCCGGCGCCGAACCGGACTTCCGCTTCTACGGCGAGCCCCGGTCGTACGGGCTGCTCGGCGCCGACGACCTGAACGTGGCCCTGGTCGAGGCGGCCGACGTGCTCTACTGCGGGTCGATCGTCCTGCTCAGCCCGCCGACGCTGGCCGCCGCCCGGCGGGCCTGGTCGCTCGGCACCGGGCTGCGGGTCTTCGACCCGAACGTGCGTCCCCGGCTGCTCGACGGGCCGTCCGCGCTGGCCGGGCTGCGCGAGGTGGTGGCCGAGTTCGCCGCCAGCGCCCATCTGGTCAAGCTGAGCACCGCGGACGCCGAGCTGCTCTATCCGCGCGAGCCGGTCGAGGGGGTCGCGGCGTACCTGCGGGAGCTGGGTGCCGGGACGGTGGTGGTCACCCTGGGCGCGGCCGGCGCGGTGGTCGCCGCCGGACCCGATCCGGTACGCGTCCCCGCGCCGAAGATCGAGGCGGTGGACGCCACCGGGGCCGGCGACTCGGTGATGGCCGCGCTCATTGCCGACCTGCTGGTCGACGGCGAACCGCTCGACCCGACCGGCTGGCACGAGCGGGTGGCGTTCGCGCTGCGGGTCGCCGGCCTGGTCTGCGAGTCTCCCGGCGGCGCGGTCGCCATGCCCACCCGCGCGGAGGTCCTCCGCGCTTCACCGGGTGACGGTGGG
>JAEVHO010000346.1 GCA_016802835.1 Micromonospora sp. ATA32
CCCCGGCCGACCTCGAGGACCTCCTGGCCCGGATCGAGCGACACGAACAGAAAGAGTCGAACCCCCAACAGCACGATGACTGCGACCACCAGCCTGCCGTACTGAACCCCGCCGCATAACCCCCGAAGGACTTACGGCGCAGACCACTAAGCTCCCGCTCATGGCGACGTACTTCGACGTGCATCCGGACAACCCGCAGCCCCGGACGATCGGCCAGGTGGTCGACCTCATCCGCCGGGACGGGCTGATCGCGTACCCGACGGATTCCTGCTTCGCGCTCGGCTGCCAACTGGGCAACAAGGACGGCATCGACCGGATCCGGGAGATCCGCCACCTCGACAGCGGCCACCACTTCACCCTCGTCTGCCGGGACTTCGCGCAGCTCGGCCAGTTCGTCCAGATCAACAACGCGCTGTTTCGCTCGATCAAGGCGGCGACGCCGGGCAGCTACACCTTCATCCTCCCGGCGACGAAGGAGGTGCCCCGCCGACTGCTGCACCCGAAGAAGAAGACCGTCGGCGTCCGCATTCCGCAGCACACCGTCGCGCAGGCGCTGCTCACCGAGCTGGGCGAGCCATTGCTGTCGAGCACCCTGCTGCTGCCCGACGAGACCGAGCCCATGACCCAGGGCTGGGAGATCAAGGAGCGGCTCGACCACGTGGTCGACGCGGTGCTCGACTCCGGCGAGTGCGGCACGGTGCCGACCACGGTGATCGACTTCTCCCAGGACGAACCCGAGATCGTCCGCGTCGGCGCCGGGGACCCGTCCCGCTTCGCACCGGGGTGACCGGTGCGCCGACCCGCCGGCGCGCGACAGCGACCGCCGGAGGGTCCGGCCGGTGCCGTCAGGGCTGCTCCGGGTCCAGGGACGGGATGGGCAGGGCGACCGCGGCCGCGACGTCGACGCCCCGGGCGGAGTGCGCCGGCGGCGGCCGCTCGTCGGCCGGCAGGCGGGTGTGCAGCCGCCCCCGACCCGCCGGACCGGCGCCGCGCGTCACCGCACACGTCACCAGGTGGATCGGCGGTGGCGGAGCGACGAACCGTCCGGCGCCCCAGCGCACCCAGATCGGGATCCGGCCGGCGCCCGCCTCCGCCACCAGCTTGTCGATGGTCCGGCGGCGGTCGCTGTGGTCGACCTCCACGACGACGGGTGGACCGGCCGGCCGGGCGCACCCCACGTCGACCACGGAGTGCTGTCCCGTCAGCGGTGGTGGCAGCGGCACCACACTCGGCGCCCGGCGGTAGACCCGCCAGCCCTCGCCCTCCGCCCATGCGACCACCGACTCGATGATCCGCGTCGTCACCTCGTCGGTGGTGAGCTCCACGAAGGTGAGCCGTTCGAGCCGATCGGCGAGGGACGCGGCCAGCCGCGCGCCGTCCTCCCCCTCGTCCATGGCCAGCAGGGTAGCCGAGCCCCCGGACGGGACGCGACCGTCCTGCCGGCGTCGGGCGCGTACACCATCGTCGTCGACCCGTCAGGCGCCGCCACCGGCACGGTGCCCCTCGCCCTGAGCGGCTGACCGGGTGCACGGGCGAGGGACTGCCGGCGGCGGGAGCGCTGACGCCGGGATCGACGGCGCCGACGCGATGGGGCCCGCCCGCGGCATTCACTCGTCGTTCGCGGGCATCGCGCTGGTGGGCGGGTGCGTCGCTCGATACACTGTGGGCCGCGCAGCGTCGGACGCCGCGTCGACGGCCCGTCGCACACACCACTCGGCTTCCTTCGGCGGACCACGCCCACGCAGAGCCGATCCCGTGGCTTCACCGCATGTGGTGGCAGGAATGGAGTAGGCGTGGCCACACCCGAACAGACGACCTCACCACGCGCGGACGACCCCGCTCACCGGGCGGTTGCGGTCGACGACGGGGTCGCTGACCCGCCGCGGCATCCTTCCGTCGCAGGATCCGCGACCAGCGACGAGGGCGGTACGGCGGCCCGCACGCGGGTCACCGACCGGATCGGGTCGGTCGAGGTGCTCGCCGCGATGCTGATCCTGCTCATCGTGCTGCGCGAGCCGCTCGCCGGCCTGCTCTCCGCACCCTCCCTGGCGACGTGGACGACGGTCTTCGTCTCGGTGATGATCCAGGCGGTGCCGTTCCTCGCCTTCGGGGTGCTGCTGTCGGCCGTGATCGCGGTCTTCGTACCCCGGTCGTTCTGGGCCCGGGCGCTGCCGAAACATCCCGCCCTCGCCGTGCCGGTGGCCAGCGCCGCCGGCGTGGTGCTGCCCGGCTGCGAGTGCGGCGCGGTGCCGATCGCCGGCTCCCTGATCCGTCGGGGCGTCACCCCGGCCGCGCGCTGGCCTTCCTGCTCGCCGCCCCCGGCCATCAACCCGATCGTGCTCACCGCCACCGCGGTCGCCTTCCCGAACAACCCCGAGATGGTCATCGCCCGTGGGCTGGCCAGCCTGATCGTCGCCATGGTCATGGGCTGGCTCTGGCTGCGCCTCGGCCGGACCGACTGGATCCGGTTGCCGCACCGCCCCGACCTGGACGGGGTTTCCCGGGGCCGGGCGTTCTGGTCCGCGGTCCGGCACGACGTGGTGCACGCCGGCGGGTTCCTCGTCCTCGGCGCCATGGCCGCCGCCAGCATCAACGTCCTCGTCCCCGGCCGGTGGATGCAGACCCTCGCCGACCACCCGGTGCTCTCCGTGCTCGCGCTGGCCGTCCTCGCCGTGCTGCTCTCCATCTGCTCGGAGGCGGACGCCTTCGTCGCGGCGTCGCTGTCGCAGTTCTCGCTCACCGCACGGCTGGCGTTCCTGGTGGTCGGCCGATGGTCGACCTGAAGCTCATCTCCATGCAGGCCGGCATCTTCGGCCGGAGCTTCGCGTCCCGGTTCGCCCCGGCGACGTTCGCGGTCGCCGTCGGGGTCGCCGTCGCCGTCGGGGCGGTGCTGCTGTGAACCGGCAGGCGCAGGCGTGCGTGCTGATCCTGCTCGGCGGGGCGGTGCTGCGGGCCAGCGTCACCGACCTCTACCTGCGCTACGTCAAGGAGGGGTTGCGGCCCTTCCTGATCGCCGCCGGCCTGCTGCTGATCGCCGCCGCCGTGATGACGCTCTGGTACGAGCTGCGACCGACGGCTCCCGCGCCAGCGCCGCCGACACCGCCGGCCCGTCTGCCGACGGCACCGACGGCGCGCGTCCGGCGGACGCGGGCCCGACCCAGGCCGGCAGCCAGGCCGGTCACGGGCACGGGCACGACGAGCACGCTCACCACGAACCGCGGGTCGCCTGGCTGCTCATCCTGCCCGTGCTCGGCCTGCTGCTGGTCGCCCCGCCCGCCCTCGGGTCGTACGCGGCCGGTCAGGCCGGCACCGCCCTGACCCACCAGCAGACCTTCGACTATCCCCCGATGCCGGCGGGCGACCCCGCGAAGATCACCGTCTTCGACTACGCCGCCCGCGCGTTGTTCGACAAGGGCCAGTCGATCGGCAACCGCCGCGTCCAGCTGACCGGCTTCATCACTCCCGGGCCCGACGGGCAACCCATCCTGGCCAGGATGATCCTGTCCTGCTGCGCGGCCGACGGCCGCCCGGTGAAGCTGGGCATGTCCGGCAACGCGCCCGCCGGCCTGGCCAACGACACCTGGGTCGAGGTCATCGGCACCTACACCGATCGCCTCACCCGTGACCCCGTCAACGACGAGGAGATCCCCTACCTGCAGGTCGAGTCCTGGCGCGAGGTGCCGGCCCCCAAGCAACCGTACGAATAGCGCGTCGCCTCGCCTAGGAGTCCACCGTGTACCAGTCCCCCACGCGGACCTTCGCCCGGATCGGCGCGACGCCGCCGTCGACGCCGCCAGCCTCGGTCGTCCTGGGCCGAGCCGTCGTGTTGGGCGGCAGTCTGGCCGGCCTGTTGGCGGCCCGGGTGCTCGCCGAGCACGCCGAGAGCGTGCTGATTCTCGACCGGGACGACCTGGGCGCCCTGGCCGGTCCCCGGTCCGGCGTGCCGCAGGGCAGTCAGGTGCACGTTCTGCTGCCGGCCGGGCGGGAACAGTTCGAACGGTGGTTTCCGGGCTTCTCCGCGCAGGCCCTGGCCGACGGCGCGTGCCTGATCACCGCCGACGCCCGGCGCAGCTACCTCGACGGGCGGCGCAAGGTCCGCGGTTCGGACGTCGACATGCTCTCGGCCAGCCGGCCCTTCCTGGAGGCGCTGGTCCGTCGCCGCACGCTGGAGTTGCCCAACGTCAAGCTGCTGCGCGCCCGGGTGACCGGTCTGGATGTCGACGGCACGGCGGTCAGCGCGGTCCGGTACGAGTCGGCGACCGGCCCGGGCGTCGAGGCCGCCGACTTCGTGGTGGACGCGATGGGCCGGTCGAGCCGGCTCGGCGACTGGTTGGAGCAGGGTGGCTGGGAACGTCCGCCGATGCGGCGCATGATCATCAACCTGAACTACGCGACGGCGGAGTTCCGGCGTTCCGAGAAGAACCCCGAGGCCACCGCCGCCCTGGCCATCTCCTCCCCGACGGCCTCCGGCGACGTCGCCGGCGTGGCCTTCTCCGCGATCGAGGACGACCGCTGGATGGTGATGCTGGGTGGCTACGGCGACAGCCGACCGGGTCACGACGTGGACGACCTCGTCCGCCGATGCCGCGAGGACTTCCCCGCCGAGTTCGCTCGGGTGGTGGACAACGAGGTGCTCGGACCGGTCCAGACCTACCGGCAGGCCGACAGCCGGCGGCGGGACTTCCACCGGCTGAAGCGGGTACCGGCCGGGCTGGTCGTCGTCGGCGACGCCGTCGCCTCGTTCAACCCGATCTACGGGCAGGGCATGTCGTCCGCCGCGCTGCACGCCTCGTGCCTGTCGGCGTACCTGCGATCCGACCCCGACCCGCGCCGCCCGGCCCGGACGTTCTTCGCGCTGCAGCGGGTCGTCGTCGATGCGGCATGGGGAATGTCCACCTCGGCCGACCTGGCCCGCCCGTCGGTGTCCGGTCCCCGGCCGAGGGGCTACCGGCTCTCGCGGTGGGTGGCCGACCAGATCGTCGCCGCCTCGGTGACCGATCCGACCATCGCCCGGCGGTTCGACGACGTCGTCCAGATGCGCCGTCACCCGAACTCGCTGGCCACTCCCGGCACCCTGGCCCGCGCGGTGCGCGTCAACCGGGCGGACCGCCGATAACGCCGCGGCACGCAGTTGGCCGGGCGCGCCCTCTGTGATCGACCGGCTGCACTCGGTAGAGTGAATGCTTGCTCTTCGGCGACGACACGGGCCGGGAGGTATTGGCGATGGGGCGACTCAGCCGAGACGTCGCTCGGTTGACGCTGCGGAGCGCGCTGCTCGTCGCCGGGGTCGTCTGCGCGTGGAGCGCCTACGACGCGATCACGCACGAGGCCGCGTACGCCGCCGAGGCGCCGCGCCCGGCCGTTCTGGATGGCCTGGTCGGCGGCGTCACCAGCCTGCTCGACACCTCCTTGCCGGCCGTTCCGGCGCTGCTCCGGGAAGCCCCACCGAGCCGCCCTGAACCCATCCTGTCCGGCCCGCCTCCCCGCTCGACGGAAGCGAAGCCGGGTGCAACCCACCCACGGCCGTCCGCGCCCACGGCGGGCGGCGCGGCGAAGGCACGGACGCCGGGGGTTCCACGGTCGTGCGGGCCCCGCTGCGCCGACCGGTGGAGGCACTGACCCGGCCGGGGAGCACGGACCCCGTCGGGGTCAAGCCGGTGACGAGCGCCCTGACCGACCTGGTGACGCCCGTTCTGGCAGACCTGCAGACGCGACTGGGTGTGCCGATCGGCGCCATCGTCCGCCCGGTAACCCAGCCGGTCATCGACACGCTGGCGCCCGTCCTCGGCCCGGTCCTGCCAGGTGCTGCAACCGCCGGTCGCCAGTCCGCCGGCCCCGCC
>JAEVHO010000347.1 GCA_016802835.1 Micromonospora sp. ATA32
GGCCCGATCGAAGGCGGCCCGCCCGGCCGGGTCGGCGAGCAGCCGGCCGGCGCCGGCCAGCCCCGATCGTGCCGGCGCGGACCCGGTCGGGGTCCACGTCGGCCAGTGCGCCGCGCAGGGCGGTCAGTAGCTCGGCCGCGGCCCGCTCGGCGCCATGGCTGGTCGGGTTGCCGCCGCCGCCGCGACCGGTGCCCAGGCGGATCCCGTCCAACGTCAGGGCGGTCGCCCGGGTGGACGTACCTCCGACGTCGAGACCGACCACGACGGTGCCGGACATCCGTTGGGCCTCCCTGGTGTGTTCGGCGGGCGCATTCATGCTGGTCGGCCCCGGCCTCGGAGGCAAGATGCTGACCTCCGGCGAGGGCCGTGCGGCAGGTAACAGTTTGAAAACTTCGCCCACACTATTGACAGGGAGGGGCCGTCAGTAAGAACTTTTACCACAACAGTTAACAGTCTTTTCCGAAAGGCGTCCCATGGTTGATCACGAGGTGGACACCCCCGCGGGGACCGCGGTGGTCGACGTCGACGCGTTCGACCGGCGGGGCGCGGTCGGGGTCTCGTCCGACAGCGTGCTGGCCAGGGTCCGGGCCGGTGCGGGGGAGCTGACCGGTGCGCTGCGCCGGGTCGCGGAGCACGTGCTCAGCGACCCGGAGGCGGCGGCCCGGGCAACCATAGTGGAGCTCGCCGAGCGCAGCGGCACCTCGCCGGCCACCATCACCCGGTTCTGCCGGGCGATGGGCTTCGACGGGTACGCCGACCTGCGGCTCGGCATCGCCTCGGAGACCGGCCGGGCCCGCTCGGCCGGCTGGACGGTCGACATCGGACGGGAGATCCAGCCCAGCGACCCCCTGGAGCGGGTGCTCGGCCAGATCATGGCCGCCGACACCCGTGCCATGCACGACACCGCCGCCCTGCTCGACCTCGCCGAGGTGGAACGGGCCGCGGTCGCCATCGCCGGCGCCTCCCGGGTCAACATCTTCGGCGCCAGCGGCAGCGCGCTGGTCGGTGAGGAGATGCAGTTCAGCCTGCATCGCATCGGCGTCGCCGCCTGGGCCTGGAGCGACGTGCACGAGGGGTTGGCCAGCGCCGCGCTGCTGGGCCAGGGCGACCTGGCGCTGGGCATCTCGCACACCGGGCAGACCCGGGAGACCATCGAGATGCTCGCCGAGGCGGGCAGCCGGGGAGCGACGACGGTCGCGCTGACCGGCTTCCCCCGCTCGCCGCTGGCCGAGCTGGCCGACATCGTCCTGCTCACCGCGAGCCAGGCCACCACGTTCCGCCCCGACGCGCTCTCCGCCCGCCATCCGCAGCTGGTCGTGCTCGACCTGTTGTACATCGCGGTCGCCCAGCGCACCCACGACCGTGCCCACGCGGCCTTCCGGCGTACCGCCCAGGCCGTCGACGGACACAAGGCCGCGAAGGGGGCCATCTCATGATCAGTGCGCAGCGGTACGCCGACGCCGTCCGCCCGGTGCTGGACCGGCTGGTCGACAGCGAGGCCGACGGGATCACGCGGGCCGCCGACCTCATCGCCACCAGCCTGCGCTCCGGGGGGGTGCTCCAGGCGTTCGGCGCCGGGCACTCCGAGGCGTTCGCCGCCGAGCTGGTCGCCCGGGCCGGCGGCCTGGTCCCCACCAACCGCCTCTCGGTCCGCGACCTGGTGCTGCACGGCGACGCACCCCGCGACGTGCTCGCCGACCCGAAGCTGGAACGCGACCCCACCATCGCCCACCAGATCTACGCGCTCGCGGCGCCGCAGCCGCAGGACGTGTTCGTGGTGGCGTCCCAGTCCGGCATCAACGGCTCGGTCGTCGAGCTGGCGGCGCTGGTCACCGAGCGCGGTCACCCGTTGATCGCGGTCACCTCGGTCGAGCACACCGCACGGGTCGCCCCGCGGCACCCGTCCGGGCGGCGGCTCGCCGACCTCGCCGACGTCGTGCTGGACAACGGCGCGCCGTACGGCGACGCACTGCTGCCGCTCGAGGGCGGCGGCGCGGTCTGTGCGGTCTCCTCGGTCACCGCGGCGCTGCTGGCGCAGCTGCTGACCGCCGAGGTCGTACGACGGTTCCACCAGGCCGGAGAGGTACCCCCTATCTACCTCTCCGCCAACGTCCCCGGCGGGGACGAGCACAACCATGCCCTCGAGTCGCGGTACGCCGGGCGTCTCCGGCGAACAGCCTGACCCGAAACCACAAGGAGAGACGACGATGTCCATTACCCCCGAGAACCTCGGCGACCTGAGCCGCCGGACCCTGCTGCGGCGGGCCGCCGCGGCCGGCCTGCTGGTCACCCCGGCCGCCGGTCTGCTCAGCGCCTGCGCCGGCAGCGAGCCGACCAAGTCCGACGACGCCGGCGCCGCCAAGAGCAAGGACAACCCGTTCGGCATCAAGGACGGCAGCGCCGTCAAGGTGGTCATCTTCAACGGCGGCCTCGGTGACCAGTGGGCCAAGGAAGACAAGGCTGTCTTCAACGCCAAGCACGCCAACGTCACGGTCAACATGAGCTCCACCCAGAAGATCAAGACCGAAGAGCAGCCGAAGATGGCGACCCAGCCGAGTGACGTCGTCATGAACTCGGGTGCCGACATCATGGACATCAGCACCCTCGTCAACGAGGGCGCGATCGAGCCGCTGGACGACCTGCTCTCCGCGCCGGCCTGGGACGGCGAGGGCACGGTGGCCGATTCGCTGCTGCCGGGCACCGTCTCCGACGGCACCTTCCAGGGCAAGTTCTACGTGGTCAACGTGGCCTACACGGTCTGGGGCAACTGGTACAACGGCGCCCTGTTCAGCAAGGAGGGCTGGGAGCCGCCGAAGACCTTCGACGAGTTCTTCGCCCTCGCCCCGAAGATCAAGGCCAAGGGCATCGCGCCGTACGTGCACGACGCCGTGCACGGCTACTACCCGCGCTGGGCACTGATGGCGACCATCTGGAAGACCGCCGGCAAGCAGGTGGTCGTCGACATCGACAACCTGAAGGAGAACGCCTGGAAGGCGGACGGGATCCTGCCGGCGCTGGAGGTGTGGGAGAAGCTGGTCAAGGACAAGCTGCTCCTGCCGGGCAACCTCAACCACACCCAGTCGCAGCAGGCCTGGCTCGACGGCAAGGCCGCGTTCATCCAGGTCGGCACCTGGCTGAAGAACGAGATGTCGGCGACCATCCCGCCGGGCTTCGAGCTGAAGCTGTCCGACTACTGGGGTCTCGGCGCCAGCGACAAGGCGCCGAAGGACGTCTTCGCGCGCCGGCGAGGGCATGGTGGTGCCGAGCAAGGCCCCGAACAAGGCCGCGGCGAAGGAGTTCCTGCGGGCCGTGCTCTCCAAGTCCGGCTCCGCCAAGTTCGCCGAGCTGACCAAGTCGCTCGCCTCGACCAAGGGTTCCGGCGACAACGTCCAGGACACCTCGCTGGTCACCGCCAACGAGCTGATGAAGAACGCGCCGAAGGACCTGATCAAGACCAAGTTCTGGGACTTCTACGCCGACCTGGACAAGGAGAGCCAGAACCTCTCCGAGGAGCTGATGGCCGGCCGGCTCACCGCGAAGCAGTTCGTCGACAAGATGCAGGCGGCCGCCGACAAGGTCGCCAAGGACTCGTCGATCAAGAAGCAGACCCGCACCGCCTGATCTGAACGAGAGAGTGAGTTAAATGCGGCACGGTGTGGCGCGCTTCGTCACGGGCTTCCTGGCCCTCCCCGTAGCGCTGTACCTCTTCTACGTGGTGTGGCCCTTCGCCCAGGCGGCCGGATATTCGCTGACCAGCTGGGGAGGGTACTCCGACAAGCAGGAGTTCGTCGGGTTGGACAACTACGTCCGGCTGCTCTCCGACGAGCTGATCAGGAAGGCGTTCTGGCACAACGTGTTCTTCCTGATCACCGTGCCGCTGTTCACCATCGGGCTGGCCCTGTTCCTCGCGTTCCTGCTCAACGTGGGCGGACGCGAGGACAGGGCCGGCATCCGGGGGGTGTTCGGCTCCAGCGTCTACAAGGTGATCTTCTTCTTCCCGCAGGTGCTGTCGCTGGTGGTCATCGCCGTGATGTGGCAGCAGATCTACCGGACCGACAACCAGGGCCTGATCAACGGCCTGCTGATCAAGTTCGGGCTGGTCGACCCGCAGAATCCGATCGCCTTCACCGCCGACCCGGAGCCGTTCCTCGGCGTACCGGCGGTGCTGTGGTGGCTGCTGCTGATCGCGGTGTGGAGCGGCGCCGGCTTCTACATGGTGCTCTTCTCCGCGGCGATGCAGTCGATCCCGAAGGACATCTACGAGGCGGCCATCCTCGACGGCGCGGGACGGTTCCACACGTTCTTCCGGATCACGCTGCCGCTGCTGCGTGACACGATCTCGGTGGCCTGGGTCTACCTGGGCTTCATCGCGCTGGACATGTACGCCCTGGTCTTCGTCATGACGCCCAGCCAGGGCGGGCCGAACCACGCGAGCGAGATCTTCGCGTCGGTGCTCAACTTCACCGCGTTCCAGAAGGGCCAGTTCGGCTACGCCTGCGCGATGGGCGTGGCGCTGGCGATCTTCACGATCCTGCTGGCCGCGGCGCAGCTGAGGATCACCCGTCGTGAGCGTATCGAGTTCTGAGGAGGCTGGACGATGAGCACGGCGACACACGCGTCGGGTGATCTGACCCGGCCCGACCAGACCCCGCCCGGACCGGAGTCCGAAGGGCGGTCGCAATCCCGCATCGGAGCGATCGGTGGGCGGATCTTCAACGGCTTCTCGCACCTGTTCCTGGCCGTCTGGGCCGTGATGGTGATCTACCCGCTGGTGTGGGTGGTGATGTCGGCACTCAAGGACGACTCGGAGGTGATCCGTAAGCCGCTCTCCCTCATCCCGGAGCGCCTGCACTGGGACAACTTCGCCCGGGCCTGGGGTGAGGGCCACCTCGGGGCGTTCTTCCTGAACACCGTCCTGGTGCTGGTCGGCAGCGTATTCCTGACCATGCTGCTCGGCTCGATGGCCGCCTACGTGCTGGCCCGGTACGAGTTCCCCGGCAACCGCCTCATCTACTACATGTTCCTGTCCGGGCTGACGCTGCCGATCTACCTTGCCGCGGTGCCGCTGTTCAAGGGCGTCTACAACATGGGCGTCGCCTTCCCGCTGCTGGGCCCGAACAAGCACCTCATGCTGATCGTCGTCTACGTCGCCTGGTCGCTGTCGTTCACGATCTTCTTCATGCACTCGTTCTTCCGGACGCTGCCCGAGTCCATCGCCGAGGCGGCGATGGTCGACGGCGCCACGCACAGCCGGTTGTTCTTCAGCGTGATGCTGCCGATGTCCAAGCCGGGCCTGATCAGCATCGGGATCTTCAACGTGCTGGGTCAGTGGAACCAGTGGTACCTGCCGACCCTGCTGATGCAGTCGGTGGCGGGCGAGCCCAAGAACCAGGTCATCTCCCAGGGGCTGATCGAGCTCTCGGTCAACCAGGGGTACAAGTCCGACTGGTCCGGGCTCTTCGCCGGGGTGACCATGGCGATGCTGCCGGTGCTCATCGTCTATATCGTCTTCCAGCGACAGGTGCAGTCGGGCCTGACCGCCGGCGTCGGGAAGTAGCCGGTCCGGGAGGCGGTCAGGAGCGACCGTACCCGTTTCGGAAGGAGTGGCCGTTCCACGGGGATGGCCACTCCTTCCGGCGAAAGAGGGTGCTCCTGGTCCGGCGCCGGGCGCGGGCGGGGATGTCGCAGGGACGAGGCACAATCACGTCCGTGCTGGTGGCGGTGGTGCCCGACGAGCGGGGCGGGGGAGTTCTGCAACCCCTCGACCCCGCCGGCCGGCCGGCCGCCCCGCCGGAGCCGGTGGCCGACCTGGCCGCCGCGGCGGTGATGGC
>JAEVHO010000348.1 GCA_016802835.1 Micromonospora sp. ATA32
CTTCACCCGTGACCACCACGGTGAGCGGATCCTGGTCAGCCACCGGTCCGCCGTTCAGATCGGGCGGGCGTCGGCGAGCAGGGCGGTGTCCGGCGCGCACCGGCCGCACGGGGTGAAACCGAGCTCGACCGCCTCGGAAACCGGCAACAGCGCGTGCTCCCGGCCGGTCAGCTGCGGGCAGTCGGCGAGGTGGTAGCGGGGGCGGCCGTCGACCACGAAGACCTCGGCGCCGAGTCGCGCCACCAGGGCGGCCTCGGCCGGCGTGACGGCCTGGGCGGGCGGCTCGTCGTCGGCGGCGCCCGTCGGCCCGGTGAACGGACCGGCCTCGCCCGGGTGGGCGGTGAACGGACCGGCCTCGCCCGGGTCGGTGAGGGGGTCGGGACCGGTCACCGGCGAACCGGGCGGTTGCCGCCACCCGGTGCCGCCGGTACCGACCGTCGAGCGAACGTGCTGCACCGGGATCTCCGGCTCCGCCATCGGCGGGCCGTACGCGGTGCGTGGGCCGGCCGGAGGGGTTGCCCCCGTCGGCCCGCGGCCCCGGTCAGTCGCCCGGGTCGCGGCCGCCTGGCGGGCGCCCACGACCAGTGCGACGGCGGCCAGCAGGCTGGCCGCGATGGAGGTGATCAGCATCAGGCTGGAGCCCCCGGCCAGGCCGAGCACCAGGAGCACGACGGCGACGAGGATGAGCAGCAGGCTTGCGACTATCACGGCTCACCCCCCGCCGCGTCGTGTTGGTGTGGCACGTCGCGGTCGCCGTGGTGACGACCGCCGACGATGGATCAGCGTCCGGACTCGAGCGAGCCCGCGGAGCGACCGCCGCCGTAGGAGCCGGCGAGGCCGGCGGCGGCGAGGCCGTTGCTGCCTCCCGCGGCACGGGTGCCCTCGGACCGGGTCATCTCGGCCTCCAGGCCCTGACCACGGCCGTCGAGGTCCCGCAGCTGGCTCTCAAGGTACGCCTTGAGCCGAGTGCGGTATTCGCGCTCGAACTGCTTGAGCTCCTCGATGTGCTTCTGCAGGGCGGTGCGCTTGGCGTCCAGGCCGCCCATGGCCTCCTGGTGCCGCTGGCGGGCGTCCCGCTCCAGGGCGTCGGCCTTGGCGCGGGCCTCGCGGGTGACCTCCTCGGCCTTGGAACGGGCCTCGGAGAGCAGCTGGTCGGCCTCGCGACGGGCGTCGGAGACGTGGTCGTCGGCGGTGCGCTGGGCCATCATCAGGACCCGCAGCGCCTGCTGCTCACCGTCGCCGGTGGCGGCTGCGCCGGACCACCGGCGGAGCGGACCTGCTCCAGCTCGGCCTGCATCGCGCGGGCGGCCTGCTCGGCCGCGGCCTTGTCGCGCTGCACCCGGTCGAGCTGGGCCTTGGCGTCGTTGAGCTCCGCCGCGAGTCGGGCGTCGCCGCCGGGGCCGACGGGAGCGGCGCCACGGCCGCCGCGCTCCACCTGGGCGCGCAGCTCGTTGTTCTCCTCGATAAGGCGGGCGAGCTCGCGCTCGACCTCGTCAAGGAAGGCGTCGACCTCCTCCTCGTCGTACCCCCGCTTACCGATCGGCGGTTTCTTGAAGGCGACGTTGTGGACGTCGGCCGGGGTCAGCGGCATCGAAACTCCTCGGGTCAGTTGCGGCCGCGCAGCGGGCTGGCTCATCGGGCGGTCACCCGAGGATCAGCCGCTTCAACACGAACTCCATCAGCACGAACAGGATAACCAGGAGCACAAGGGAGGCCAGGTCGATGCTCACGGTACCAATGCGCAGTGGAGGGATCACACGCCTCAACGCCTTGAGAGGCGGATCAGTGACGCTCCACACGGATTCCAGTCCCGCCGACGCTCCGCGCCCGGGCTGCCACCGACGACCGTACTGAAGCACTGCACTCAGGACAAATCGGGCTAAAAGAAGCAGCAAAAAGACGTAAAGGATCAGGTACAGGACTTGCAGCAGGATCGACAACACGGCAAGCGACGTCCCTCTGTCGAGCGGGCTAGCTCAGGCTGAAAAAGCCGCCCTCGGCGATCTTGGCCTTGTCCTCCGCAGTGACCTGGACATTGGCCGGTGAGAGCAGGAACACCCGGTTGGTCACGCGCTCGATCGTACCGCGCAGCCCGAAGGCGAGTCCGGCGGCGAAGTCCACCAGTCGGCGGGCGTCCGCCTCATCCATCTCGGTGAGGTTGATGATCACCGGCACGCCGTCCCGGAAGTGCTCGCCGATCGTCCGGGCCTCGCGGTAGGTGGTCGGGTGCAGCGTGGTGATCTGGTAGCGCTGCTCCTCCTCCACCACCCGCTCCCGGGGCTGGACCTGCGGCGCCAGGGCGAGGTTGTCCCGGGTGTGGTAGGTCAGCGCGCCCGAGGTCTCGGCGCCACCCGAACGGGTGATCGACCGTACGCTGGACCGCTCGACCCGCTCCGGCCGGTCACCGTCGGCGCGGTCGGTCTCCACCGACGGCCCCCGGCGCGCTCGCTCAGCCGACCGCGGTCGCCACCCCGGGGGCCGCGGCGCCCGTGGCTCCTCCGACTCGTCGTCCTCCTCGTCGGCGAACTCCTCCGAATACCGGCTCGACCGGTACCGCGAATCGCGGTACCCCCCCTTGTCGTAGCCAGCGTCGTCGTAGGCCCGCTCATCGTCCTCCTCGACGAGACCGAGCCAGACCCCCGCCTTGCGCAGTGCACCCATCCCGCGCCCTTCCGTCCGCCGTGCGGCACGCGCCCCCGCTGCCGTGTCGCCTGTCGCGAGTGGACAACCATGCCCACCGGACCGGATCGGCAATCCCCTGACGCGCGATTCGCGGTCGCTCGCCATGACCCCCGACAACGGGATGCCGTTCCTGAACAACACCGATGTAATTTGCTTCTTCCGCAGTCAGGCTACCGCAGCGTGGGACGCATTCCGAGCAACGCGCTGCCGACGCGGACATGTGTCGCGCCGTATCTGATCGCGATTTCCAGATCCCCGCTCATTCCGGCCGAGAGCATGTTCGCTTCCGGATGGACATCCCGGAACCACCGCGTCACCTCAGCCAGCCGGGCGAACGCCCGTTCCGGCTCCCACCCCAGCGGCGCGACCGCCATCAGCCCCGACAACCGCAGCGCGCCGGCGTCGGCCACCGCGGCCGCCACCGCCCCGAGGCCCCGGTCCGGGTCGGCCGAGTCCGGCAGCGCGCCGCCCCGGGCCGGGTCGCCGTCGATGCTGACCTGAACCAGGGCGTCCAGCGGCCGGTCCCGGCCCGTTGCCGCGGCGGCGTCCAACGCGCCGGCCAGCCGCACGCTGTCCACCGACTGGACGACGTCGGCGTACCGGACCACCGACCGGCACTTGTTGCGCTGCAGCTGCCCGACGAAGTGCCACCGTGCGGTCACCCCGGCCGCCGCGACCTCGGCGGCCTTGCCGGCCGCCTCCTGGTCACGGTTCTCCCCCACCTCGGTCACCCCCAGCTCGGCCAGGGCCACCACGTCGCCGGCCGGGTACGTCTTGGTCACCGCGATCATCGTGACCTCGGAGTCGTCCCGTCCCGCGTCGGCGCAGGCATCGGCGATCCGCGCCCGTACGGTGGCCAGACCGGCCGCGAGCTCGGCACGTCGATCGGGCCGCACCATGGCTGGTGAATCCGTCATCGGCGCGGCTCAGGAGCCGTTCTTGAGAAAGTCGGGCACGTCCACGTCGTCGAAGAGCACCCGGCGCGGCGACTGGGGCGGAGCCGGCATGGTGGCCGGCGGGGTGACCGGCACGCTCGGCTGCGTCGGCTGGTTCTGGTTGGTCTTGCGGGCCGGCTCGGCCGCCTTGTACGCCGGCGTGCCCCCGTCGAAGCCGGCGGCGATGACGGTGACCCGCACCTCGTCGCCCAGGGCGTCGTCGATGACGGCGCCGAAGATGATGTTGGCGTCCGGGTGCGCTGCGTCGGTGACCAGCTGGGCCGCGTCGTTGATCTCGAAGAGCCCGAGGTCCGAACCGCCGGCGATGGAGAGCAGCACCCCGCGCGCGCCGTCCATGCTCTGCTCCAGCAGCGGGCTGGAGATGGCCGCCTCGGCCGCCTCGACGGCACGGTTCTCGCCGCGGGCGCTGCCGATCCCCATCAGCGCGCTGCCCGCGCCGCTCATCACGCTCTTGACGTCGGCGAAGTCGAGGTTGATCAGACCCGGCGTGGTGATCAGGTCGGTGATGCCCTGGACACCGGAGAGCAGCACCTGGTCTGCCGTCCGGAAGGCGTCCATCATGCTGATGTTCCGGTCGCCGAGTGCCAGCAGCCGGTCGTTGGGGATGACGATGAGCGTGTCGCACTGGTTGCGCAGCTCGTCTATTCCGGTCTCGGCCTGCACCTGACGACGCTTGCCCTCGAACGAGAACGGCCGGGTCACCACGCCGATGGTGAGCGCGCCGAGCTTGCGCGCGATGTTGGCCACCACGGGCGCGCCGCCGGTGCCGGTGCCGCCCCCCTCGCCGCAGGTCACGAAGACCATGTCGGCGCCCTTGAGCACCTCCTCGATCTCGTCGCGGTGGTCCTCGGCGGCGTTCTTGCCGACGTCCGGGTTGGCGCCGGCGCCGAGCCCCCGGGTCAGCTCGCGGCCGACGTCGAGCTTGACGTCGGCGTCGCTCATCAGCAGCGCCTGCGCATCAGTGTTGATCGCGATGAACTCGACGCCCTTGAGCCCAACCTCGATCATGCGGTTGACGGCGTTGACGCCGCCGCCACCGATGCCGACGACCTTGATGACCGCCAGGTAGTTGTGCGGAGGTGTCATCGGGGTCCTTTCCCTTCGAGATTGGCTTGCGCCGACCGGATACGGCTGGGCCAGACCAGCGGTCGACGGCAGCTGTTTCACCAGCGGGGCTCGAAAACGAACCCTCACCCTCTACTAGAGGCTTACAGTTATGTCAACCACTGATCCTCTTCCGGGCAACGTAAGCGCACCCACGCCGAGAGCCAAGGACCTGCTCGGCGTGTCGCCTCCCGGAGCGGAACGGGTCACGTTCCGCCGGACCGCCCCCCGGGCCGGCGCGGCAACCCGACGGCGGGCCGATCAGCGGAATGTCACCACGTCCGGGGCGCTCACGTCGATCGTGTCGGCCTTCCGACCGAGCAGCGCGGTGGCCACCCGCGCCTTGTCCACACCCCGGGTGGCGTCGCCCCACACCACGGTCCGGTCACCGGCCAACCTCAGGCTGATCCGGGCCAGCCCCTCGACGTTCACCTCGACCAGCTTGGCGCGCAGCTGCGGGGTGAGCACCGCCAGCACGTCGAGGCCGGCCCGGGTGCCCGGGTCGTCCGGGCCGGGCCGGCGACCCGGATCAGCGGCAGTCCGCCCGGGGCCTGGGGCATCGTCTGGAAGACCACCCCGGTCCGGTCGACCACCGCGAACCGCTCCCCCTGCGGCACCGCGGCCACCCCGGTCCGCTCCACCACCCGGACCACCAGCGCGCCCGGCCAGTCCCGGGAGACCGTCGCCCGCTGCACGGCGGGCAGCGTGCCGATCCGCCGGGCCGTGGCGGCCAGGTCGACCCGGGCCAGCGGGACACCGTCCGGCACCGCCGCCGCGTCCCGCACCTCGACCGGCGTGACCAGCCGGGCCCCGACCACCCGGACCTCGCGGACACCCAGCAGGCCGGTGCCGAGGACGGTCCAGGCGACCATGCCGGCCAGCGCGAGCACCCCGGCGGCGACCGCCCAGGGCAGGGCCGCCCGGCATCCGGCGCTGCCGGGCCCGGGCCATGAACCGCCGGGTCGACGGCGAACCGCGTCCGTGCCCGCCCGGACCAGCTGCCAGCGCCGCGCCGGCCCGCGCCGGGCGGTGCCGGACTCCGCGCCGGACGTCCGGCCCCGCGCCGGG
>JAEVHO010000349.1 GCA_016802835.1 Micromonospora sp. ATA32
GCCACGATTGTTGTTGCACACACATCACGATCATGGCGGGGATGACTGCTGTGTCGAGCACCGACCATCGACGTGTCTCGCCGTAACCACCGGCAGTCAACCGGTTACCCGACGGCCTCTAAGGCACGGCTCGGGCCTGGCGGCCCTCCCCGCGCGGGCCTTCACCCCCACCCTGAAGGGCGGAGCACTGGCCCGCATCTTGGTAGCGAGCACGGCAAGCGCGGGCAGCGGTAGCAACCAAATGAGACCCCAGCCAGGAAACTTGTCCTGAGCTGAGGCCTCACGCTGGAGCGGGTGACAGCTGGGTCGTGGTCTACCTCGACTAAACGACCGAGGCATGCCGCGTCGGCCGCGAGAGGGATCCTCCTTGCCACTGTTCCCGCCACAGGTGCCCGCTCGGGTCGTCATGCATACGGCGATGGTAGAGATCAAGAGCGACCTCGGCAGGCGACTAATCCGTAGGCTTGGCAAGACCGTCACGCTTGGTGCAATTGGTCGGCAACGCCTCGTGAGAGCCCTTCATGAGTCCGCGGCGGCGCCGGTCGGTCCAGCGCCGTTGTCAGCCGTTTCTGTCACGCAGAGCGGTATCAGGACGTGCGCGACAGGTCGGGGCTGATGGTGTCGAGCGCAGCGGCCGGCGGGATCGACAGGAGCGTCACATGCCGTTGATCTACCTGAGGCCGGGATCTGGGCGAGACGTCCACATGACGTCGTGGAACCACCGCCGGGACGATGCGGGCACCAGCAACAGGCCGACGACGACCGAATCACCGACGACCTGCAGCAGCCATGTGGCATCAACCCAAGTGAACGTGACGACCCCATACACGACGCTGGCGGTCAAAAAGACGGTCGTCCAAAACCGTGCCCGCCCGCTACCGCGCCACAGGCCGTAAGCCAATGCCAGGACAAGAAGCAGTGCTATCAACCCCCCGGTGGCGCTGGATGGACCACTCGTCAACATCTCGCCCGCCGGGATCGCGGTCCCCAGGAGCAAAACCACCACGGCGGCGGCGACGGGCATGGGTACGCGTCGCTGGCTCTGCTCGATCATCGGCTCATGGTAGGTGTCATTCGCCTGGTCTAGCAGCGCCTGGCCGCCGGCTGGATCGGGCGCTGAACCATGTGCCGTGCTTCCTCCCGGTGGCGGACTTCCACCGGATCACCTGACCCGTCTCGGAAGCACCTGCTCTGCCGCCGACGGCACGGGTGAAACTCGCCGCGGGCAAAACGCCGATGGAAGCCATGCGCTGCTTGAAACGGCGTCTGTCCGATGTCGTCTACAAGCAGATGATCAACGATGCCAAGCAGGCGAGGACGGGCCCGGGAGGACACGTGGGGGCGACTCTTCAATCCAGCGCGGCCGACTCGATCCCCATGATCAGCACTTCGGAACAGTCACTTCCCGGACCCGCCGAGACCCAGCGTAGAACACCACTCCTCGCCGCCTCTTGATGGCATGAAGGAGCGGGGCCTCGCTCCTCGTGGATCCCGGGCGCGATGCTCGGGGTGCTCACGTCTCATGACGAAGGAGGCCCCTCATGCAGGCAGAGTACGACGGCCGGCAGATCGTGGGTATTGATCTGCATCGGCGCCGGTCGGTGATCGTGCGGATGACGGAGGCGGGCGAGAAGCTCGAGACGGTGCGGATCGACAACGACCCGGTCGCGCTGGGGTTGGAGATCGTCAAGGCCGGCCCGGACCCGGAGGTGGTCCTGGAGGCCATCTATGGCTGGTACTGGGCGGTGGACGTGCTGAGAGCGGCCGGCGCCAGGGTGCATCTGGCGCATCCGTTGGGAGTGAAAGGGTTCACCTACCGGCGGGTGAAGAACGACGCCCGCGACGCCGCCGACCTGCGGATCTGCTGCGCATGGGCAGGCTGCCGGAGGCCTATGTCGCCCCGCCGGCAGTGCGGGAGTTGCGGGAACTGGTGCGGTATCGAGCCAAGCTGGTCGCGTGGCGTTCGGGGTTGAAGGCGTCGGTGCATGCGGTGTTGGCCAAGCAGGGCGTGCACATCCCCGTGTCCGACCTGTTCGGGCTCGGTGGCAGGCACCTGCTGTCCCGCGCACCGCTGGACGGCGCCTACCGGGGCCGGGTGTCCTCGCTGTGCCGGCTGATCGACGCAGTCGACTTCGAGATCGACGCTCTCGCCGGGCCGATCCGGGCCAGACTCGCCGGGCACACCGGCTACACCGCGGTCCAGGCCATCCCCGGTGTCGGACCGGTCCTGGCGGCGGTGTTCGTCGCTGAGATCGGCGAGGTCGACCGGTTCCCCGGCCCGGCGCAGCTAGCTTCGTGGGCCGGGCTCACCCCGCGGCACCGCGAGTCCGACCTCATCGTGCACCGCGGGCGCATCACCAAGCAGGGCTCCACGCTGGTGCGGTGGGCCGCGGTCGAGGCCGCCCACGGCGTCCCGCACAGCGCCGGCTGGCTGACCTCCACCCGCGCCCGCATCGCCGAGCGACGCGGACGCAACATCGCCACCGTCGCGGTGGCCCGCAAACTGCTCACCCTCGTCTACTACGGCCTCCGCGACGGGCACATCCGTGCCCTGCGCCCGGCCCCGGCGGCGGCGTGAGCAGGTTCGGACGTGACCGGACGCGAGGCCGTTCTGTGTCTGACCCCCGTCGGCCGACGGCGAGGCCGCCCGCTTGATTGACCCCGTCCGGTCACGGTCGCACACCACCATGCCCCCCAACCCCGGGCGGGGCGAATGGATGACCGGCAGCCGAACCCCGGCCTGCCCCTTCCGACAGCAGTCGGAACCTGGTGCCGCGACCACACCCCACAACGCCGCCTTCCTGCATCACCACGATGGCGTCCACGGCACCGGCGTCAAGGCCAAGCCCTACGGGTGGGCCTCCGGCCCAGCCTTGACCCCGACGCCGCACACCCGCCTGCCCGAAAACAACGCCGGAAGACGGGCAAAACAACGTCAGCAGGTCAAAACCCCAGCCTTGACCGGCCCCGCTCCTTCATGGATGACACAGAGGGGAGCCATGAGAGGTCATCTGGCTGCGGCGGGATCGCGGGTACCGCCGCCAGGGACGCGTGACCGGGCCGTTGTGCCACGCAATACCTAGCAGTACTATGCACAATACTTCTAGGGTATGGAACGGGGTGAGTTCTCGTGAAGGTCGCCAAGGATCTGGTGGCCGCCTCGGCGACACCGATGGTGCTCGGCATCCTGGCCGAGGGGGAGAGCTACGGCTACGCCATCCTCAGGCGGATCAACGAGCTGTCCGGTGGCGAGCTGGACTGGACCGAGGGGCTGCTCTACCCGTTGCTGCACCGGCTTGAGCGCCTCGGTTATTCGGAGTCGAGCTGGCAGTCGGTAGCCGGCGAGCGGCGGCGCAAGTACTACCGCATCACTGACAAGGGCCTGGCTGAGTTGGCCGAGCAACGCCGCCAGTGGGACACGGTCACCGACGCGCTCAAGGAGATCTGGCTCGGCCTCGGCGACCGCAGGCCGCTGACGGCGATCCCGCTGGGGTGCCGGGCATGACGGCGCGGGAGGGTCAGGAGGAGTTGGAGGCGCAGTTCGAGCAGTGGCGTCGCTACGTGCTCCGCCGCAGGGAACTGCAGCCGTCCGACGTCGACGAACTCGAAGACCATCTCCGCGGATCCGTCGACGAGCTCATAGCTGCAGGCCTGAGCCCGGACGAGGCGTTCCTCGTCGCGGTGAAGCGGATGGGCAGCCTCGACGAACTGTCGCGCGAGTTCGCCCGGGAGCATTCGGAACGATTGTGGAAGCAGTTGGTGCTGACCGGCGACCCTGACAGCCCGGCGGCGGACACGCACTCACGGCGGGACATGTGGGCGATGGTCCTCTGCGGGGCGGGCGCGGCGGTGTCCATCAAGGTGCCGGAGCTGTTCGGGTTGAGGTTGGCGGACGACGGCGCGTTCTACGCGCGGAACTTCGCCCTGTTCGCCCTGCCCTGGCTGGCGGTCTTCCTGGCCTGGCGCCGACAGGCCCGACGCCCGCTGATCGGGACACTGGTGGCGCTGTTCGGGCTCGGCGCGGTGGCGGCCAACGCCTACCCCCTGGCCGAGGAGTCAAAGTCGCTGGTCCTCACCAGCATCCACCTCCCCATCGCCCTGTGGCTTGTGGTGGGTCTGGCCTACGTTGCCGACGACTGGCGCTCCTCGCGCCGACGCATGGACTTCATCCGCTTCACCGGCGAGTGGTTCATCTACTTCGTACTCATCGCCCTCGGCGGCGGTGTGCTCCTCTTGTTCCTGTTCCACACCTTCACTGCCATCGGGATCATCCCGCAGGAGTTCATCTCGCAGTGGCTCCTTCCCTGCGGCGCCGTGGCCGGGGCTGTCGTGGCCGGGTGGCTGGTCGAGGCCAAGCAGAGCGTGGTCGAAAATATCGCCCCGGTGCTCACGCGGCTATTCACTCCGCTGTTCACGGCAGCACTGCTGGCCTTCCTCGTCGCCGTCGGCTGGACCAGCCATGGCATCAACGTGGAGCGCGAAGCGCTGATCCTGTTCGACCTCCTGCTGGTCGTGGTGCTGGGGCTACTGCTCTACTCGATCTCAGCCCGCGATCCGCTGGCCCCGACCGGCCTGTTCGACAAACTTCAGCTCGCTCTCGTGGTCAGCGCGTTGGCCATCGACGTACTGGTACTGCTCGCGATCACCGGACGCATCACCGACGAGTACGGCACCACACCCAACAGGGCTGCCGCGCTCGGCGAGAACGTCATCCTGCTGGCCAACCTCGCCTACTCGGCGTGGCTGTTGCTGAGGTTCATCCGGCGGCGCACACCGTTCGCGGCGCTCGAGCGCTGGCAGACCGGCTACCTACCCGTGTACGCCGTGTGGGCCTGGATCGTGGTCCTCCTCTTCCCTCCGTTGTTCAGCTATGTCTGACCGAGAAGGTCCACCCCATGACGGCGATGTCGACGACCCGCCCATCGGTGTGACAGGCCTGCCGCATCGCTTGCGTGCCAAACACGCGCGTCCGGCCCAATCGTGCGCAGGAAACACGGATGGTCCTGGCGGGCAACACCGCCGAGATCGCCTACCTGACCCGCCGCCGCGACCAGCTGGTGTAGCGCCCGCGAATCCCGATCGAAACCCCGTGCAAAGCGGCGGCCGGCCCCGATGGAATACGCGGGCGCGGGCCAGAGGCAGGTGAAGCATCGGGGTTCGGGGCCAGGTACACGGACGGGCATCCGCAGTCGCAATGGCTGGCCCACAGCGGAGGCACTCCTCGCCTGCTCGCGAAGTGCGGGAGCGCCGTCGAAGTCCTCGACAAGCAGCAGATCGAGGACCCTGCGGTCGCCCGTGTCAAGCGGGCGCGCACCACCGTCCATACGGACAGTTTGCCGGCCGTGGCACCGCAGTCGGGTAGGCGGGACGCATTGCTGCGTCCGCCCCCCTCAGAACCGTGCGTGCAACTCGTCGCGGCACACGGCTCAAGCAAGCCGCTTGGGCGATTTCAGGTGTGCAGGGGTGCTGGGTCCTTCTGCGTGCCGGTTGTTCGGCGGTGGCAGGAGGAGTGAACGAGTCGGGTGGCGTCCGGTGGGCCTGTCCCGTGGGCGATGATGTGTTGTCTGGTGATCGCCTTGCGGGTGGTGCGGTGCCACTGTTCCCATTCACGGGGGCTTTGTGGCTCGCGGTCGGCGCGCAGGAGCAGTTGTCCGCACAACGGGCAGGATCCGTTCTGCTTGTGGAGCAGGTGCAGGGTCCTGCGATCGAGCGGGGGTTTGCTCTTGCCGCGCCGGTCGGCCCAGTAGCCGGCTTGGGCGGGGTCGTCGGGAGACGCCTCGCCGCGTACCAG
>JAEVHO010000350.1 GCA_016802835.1 Micromonospora sp. ATA32
CAGCGGGCCCGACCTGGGCGGGGACCCCGTGCGGCCGGCCTCGCGTGCTAGATTCCGCCGGTCCCGGCCGACCCCCGCGTCCCATCCTCCGAACCGGCGGTGACGGTCGCCGGCTACCGGGTCTACCTGCCGCGCCGCTGAGCTGCGGGCGGCGCGGCCGGCGCGGGCGGCGCGGGGCGGTCGGGCGGGCAGGGCCGGAGACAGCGGGCCCGACCTGGGCGGGGACCCCGTGCGGCCGGCCTCGCGTGCTAGATTCCGCCGGTCCCGGCCGACCCCCGCGTCCCATCCTCCGAACCGGCGATTGCCGGCAGACGTCGAAGATGATGGATTTTAAATCATGGTCATACCGCACACGGTGATCATCGGCGCGGGTCCCGCCGGTCTCACCGCCGCGTACGAGTTGACCAGACGGAACGCCACCGTCGAGGTCGTCGAGGCGGACGACGTGGTGGGCGGGATCAGCCGGACCGTCGAGCGGGACGGCTGGCGGTTCGACATCGGCGGGCACCGGTTCTTCACCAAGGTCGCCCGGGTCGAGGCGTTCTGGCACGAGGTGCTGCCGGCCGACGACTTCCTGCTGCGGCCCCGGATGAGCCGGATCCACTTCCGGGGCCGGCTCTTCGACTATCCGCTGCGCGCCGGCAACGCGCTGGGCAACCTCGGCGTGGTCGAGGCGGTCCGCTGCGTCGGGTCGTACCTCTGGGCGCGGCTGCGACCCCCGACGGACCAGACCCACTTCGAGGGCTGGGTCTCGGCCCGGTTCGGCGCCCGGCTCTACCGGATGTTCTTCAAGACCTACACGGAGAAGGTCTGGGGGATGCCGGCCACCGAGCTGCAGGCCGACTGGGCGGCACAGCGGATCAGAAACCTCTCGCTGGCCGGCGCGGTCCTCGGCGCGCTGCTGCCCCGCCGCGACCGCACGGAGATCACCAGCCTGATCGAGCAGTTCCAGTACCCGCGACACGGGCCCGGCATGATGTGGGAACGCTGCGCCGAGCTGGTCGCCAAGGCCGGTGGGCTGGTCACCCTGG
Source organism: Micromonospora sp. ATA32 (assembly GCA_016802835.1). Classification (GTDB taxonomy): domain Bacteria; phylum Actinomycetota; class Actinomycetes; order Mycobacteriales; family Micromonosporaceae; genus Micromonospora. The sequence goes on from JAEVHO010000350.1 coordinate 1,032, forward strand.
AGGCCGCGGCGGGCACGGTGCACCGGGCCGACGGCCGGGCGGTCGCGGTGACCGTGACCGACCCGGCGGGCGAGCGGCGGATCGCCGTCGACCACGTGGTCTCCACCATGCCGATCGGCGCCCTGGTCCGGGCGATGGACCCGCCCGCGCCGGCACACGTGCGGGCCGCCGCCGACGCGCTGCGGCACCGGGACTTCCTCACCGTCGCGCTGGTGGTGCCGGCCGACGCCGGCTTCCCGGACAACTGGATCTACGTGCACACCCCCGGGGTACGGGTCGGCCGGATCCAGAACTTCGGCTCCTGGTCGCCGTACCTGGTGCGGGACGGCGCCACCTGCCTGGGGCTGGAGTACTTCGTCAGCGAGGGCGACGACCTGTGGTCCGCCGCCGACGACGAGCTGGTCGCCTTCGGCACGGCCGAGCTGGAGCGGCTCGGCCTGGTCCGGCCCGGCGTGGTCGCCGCCGGGTACGTGGTCCGGATGCCGAAGGCGTACCCGGTCTACGACGAGGGGTACGAGGAGGCGGTGGCGACCATCCGCCGCTGGCTGGCCGAGGCGGTGCCGAACGTGCACCCGGTGGGCCGCAACGGGATGCACCGCTACAACAACCAGGACCACTCGATGCTCACCGCGATGCTGACCGTGGAGAACATCCTCGACGGCGCGCCCACGACGTGTGGGCGGTCAACGTGGAGGAGGACTACCACGAGGAGGCCGGCACCGGCCTCCACGGCACCGGCCGGGCCGCCCCGGTCGTTCCTCGTCGCCCCGCCGGCTGACCGGCGCCCCACCGCTCAGGCGGCCGGAGACCGTCGCCGTCCGGTGGCCGGCGACCGGCGGTGGAGCGGAGAGCCGGCCGCGGATCAACGGCAGGTGCGCGGACCACTAGACTCTCGGGCATGGCAAAGCCCCAGGAGAAGGTCTCGTTCGGCCAGCGGCTGAAGCAGATCGGGATGGTGTTCTCGTTCACCGCCAAGCAGGACAGGTGGTTCGCACCGCTGGCCGCCGCCGCGGTGCTGATCCCGCTCGCGCTCACCGTGGTCGCGGTGGTCCTCTGGGGCTGGATCTGGCTGCCGATCGGCATCCTGCTGGCGCTGCTCGCCCTGCTGATCGTGCTCAACCTCCGGTCGAACAAGGCGATGATGAACGCCGCCGAGGGGCAGCCCGGCGCGGCGGCGCAGATCATGGAGAGCCTGCGCGGCGACTGGCGGGTGACCCCGGCCGTCAGCTCGACCACCCAGATGGACATGGTGCACCTGATCATCGGCCGGCCCGGCGTGATCCTGCTGGCCGAGGGGAACCCGCAGCGGGTCCGCGGCCTGCTGGGCCAGGAGAAGCGCCGGCTGTCCAAGGTGATCGGCTCCGCCCCGCTCTTCGACTACGTGATCGGCCAGGGCGAGGGTGAGCTGCCGATCCGCAAGCTGCGGATGACGATGATGCGGCTGCCGCGCAACCTCGCCGGCAAGGACGTCAACGCGCTCGACAAGCGGCTCAAGGCGCTCACCGCCCGGCCGCAGATGCCCAAGGGCGCGATCCCGAAGAACATGCGGCCGCCGCGCACGTTCCGCCAGTCGCGGGGCCGCTGACCCCTCGCGTACGCGAAGAGCCGGGCCGGTGCGACCGGCCCGGCTCTTTCCCTGTGCGCCCCGCCGCTCCCGCGAAGATCATGCTGGGCGGCTCGACGCGGGCCGGGCGGTTCAGGAGTGGGGCGGGGCGGCGCGGCGGGGGGCGTCGACGATCACCGAACCGGTGAGGCGGTCGTGCAGGCCGCGCCGGTGCTCGTCCATGATCAGAGCTGGCACCACCAGGGCCAGCAGCAGGCCGCGCAGCAGGGCTCGGACCAGCCCGATCCGGCCGCCGTCGGCCCAGGAGACGCAGCGGAGCCGGGTGACGTACATGCCGGGCGTCTGGGCGAAGAGGCCGAGGAAGAAGCCGTACTCGATGATCAGCACCAGCACCGGGGCCCAGCCGTCGTGGACCGGGTCGGCGAAGAAGTTCGAGACCAGCAGGCAGAGCACCCAGTCGATGACCAGCGCACCGAACCGGCGGCCCAGACTCGGCGGGGTGAAGGCGGGGTCTGCGGCGGGCGGCACCTGCGCCGGGGTATGCGGGTTGGTCACAGCGGTCAAGGGTAGCGACGGCGGCCCGGGAGTTCGCCGACGGTCGTCCGGACGGCACCGCCCCGACGAGAGCCGGAGCCGCCGGGCACCGGGCCCGACAAGGACCGGCTCGGCAGGGAACGCGGAATGAGACTAAAACCGTCAATTAGCGATACATCATCGCAGCCGGTATCGTCCGAACGGTGACCCGGTGGCGGCTGAGCGGCGCGAATGACGCTCCGCGAGCGACGTAACACGGCAGAAACACAGGAGACACGGCCGGGCAACCGCGCGGTCATAGCGTCGCCAGGAGCCAGCCACCCCGTGGACGTGCCAGGAGGACGTGTGTTCGCCAATCCCGAGGAACTCCTGCGATACCTCAAGAACGAGGACGTGAAGTTCGTCGACGTACGTTTCTGTGACCTGCCCGGCGTGATGCAGCACTTCAACCTGCCGGTCGAGTCCTTCGACGACAGCGTCTTCACCGACGGCCTCGCGTTCGACGGCTCGTCGATCCGTGGCTTCCAGGCGATCCACGAGTCGGACATGCTCCTGCTCCCGGATCCCGCCTCCGCCTTCATCGACCCGTTCCGGACGCAGAAGACCCTCGCGCTCAACTTCTTCATCCACGACCCGTTCACCCGCGAGGCGTACTCGCGGGACCCGCGGAACGTGGCCAAGAAGGCCGAGGCGTACCTCGCCGCGAGCGGCATCGCCGACACGGCGTACTTCGGCGCCGAGGCCGAGTTCTACATCTTCGACTCGATCCGCCACGAGACCTCCGCGCACCAGTCGTTCTACTACATCGACTCGATCGAGGGCGCCTGGAACACCGGCCGGGTCGAGGAGGGCGGCAACCGCGGTTACAAGACCGCCTACAAGGGCGGTTACTTCCCGGTCCCGCCGGTCGACCACTACGCCGACCTGCGCGACTCGATCGTGCGCCGGCTGGTCGACAGCGGCTTCACGGTGGAGCGTTCGCACCACGAGGTGGGCACGGCCGGGCAGTCCGAGATCAACTACCGGTTCTCCACCCTGCTGCACGCCGCCGACCAGCTCCAGCTCTTCAAGTACATCGTGAAGAACCAGGCCTGGGCGTCCGGCAAGACCGCGACCTTCATGCCGAAGCCGCTCTTCGGCGACAACGGCTCCGGCATGCACACCCACCAGAGCCTCTGGCTGAACGGCGAGCCGCTGTTCTACGACGAGACCGGCTACGCCGGCCTGTCGGACACCGCCCGCTGGTACATCGGCGGTCTGCTGCACCACGCCCCGTCGCTGCTGGCCTTCACCAACCCGACGGTCAACTCCTACCGCCGCCTGGTGCCGGGCTTCGAGGCGCCGGTGAACCTGGTCTACTCGCAGCGCAACCGCTCCGCCTGCACCCGCATCCCGGTGACCGGCAGCAACCCGAAGGCCAAGCGGGTCGAGTTCCGGGTGCCGGACCCGTCGGCGAACGTCTACCTCGCCTTCTCGGCGATGATGATGGCCGGCCTGGACGGCATCAAGAGCAAGATCGAGCCGCCGGAGCCGATCGACAAGGACCTGTACGACCTGCCGCCGGAGGAGTGGGGCTCGGTCAAGCAGGTGCCGGGCTCGCTGTCCGAGGTGCTCGACTCGCTCGAGGCCGACCACGACTACCTGCTCGACGGTGGCGTCTTCACACCGGACCTGATCTCCACCTGGGTGGAGTGGAAGCGGGCCAACGAGGTCGACCCGGTGCGCCTGCGCCCGACTCCGCACGAGTTCGCCATGTACTTCGACTGCTGACCAGCTGTCGAGGCACGTTCACCAGCACCGGCCGCGCTCCGCGATGGCGGAGCCGGCCCGATCGTCGATGGGGGCCCGGGCGGATGCCCGTCTCCCGGGGCACCGACCAGCCCTACGAACGGGCGGTCGCGGGCGAGGTCGCCCGGCGGGAACGGGCGGCCCGGACCGCCCACACCGCCAGCCCGACGAGCAGCGCCGTCACCACGATCGCGCCCGGGGCCTTGGTGGACCGGGCCAGGTTGGTGCCGTCCGGCAGGGTCAGGAAGGATGCCACCGCGCAGGGCACCAGGAACCAGGTGGTCCGCCGTGCCGAGACAGCCAGCAGCACCAGCGGCCAGGTCGCGTACCAGGGGTGGAAGACGGGGGCCAGGGCGACGGTGGCGGCCAGCGCCAATCCGGCCCCGAGCAGAGCGACCCGGGGCCGGGCCTCCTCCAGCCGGAGCACCCGCTGCCGGACGTCGTTGAGCCGGCGCAGCGACGACCACGCCCGCCACCAGAGCGACCAGGAGCCCCGCCAGCAGCAGCAGCGCGACCACCCGGACCACCGGCACCGCGCGGGGAGTCCGGCCCACCAGCGCGCCGAGATAGTTGACGACGAAACCGACCGCGGTCGGCGGCGAGGTCCACTGCTGCGAGTCACCGCTGTGGGCCAGCCCACCGATCCAGCCCAGGCCGAGCCCGGAGAGCGCCGACGTGGCCAGCAGCGCGGCCAGCGCGCCACCGGCCAGCCAGCCGGCGCGCGGAGCAGGGCGCGCGCGCGTACCGGCCGAGCACCGCTGTGGGCCAGCCCACCGATCCAGCCCAGGCCGAGCCCGGAGAGCGCCGACGTGGCCAGCAGCGCGGCCAGCGCGCCACCGGCCAGCCAGCCGG
>JAEVHO010000351.1 GCA_016802835.1 Micromonospora sp. ATA32
CGACGAGCCGGCCAGCACCCGACACCACGGCCCGGCCACCATCCACATCTACAGGGTTCAACCCCGAACAGCATGATCAAATTAGGCTACGTGGCATTGCGCTGAGTCCAGCCGTTGCCGGCCGTCGCTCACGGTCCGGGGGCGTATCGGGGGGAGCATCAGGACGCCGCGTCAGCACGGCGGTGACCTCTTCGTCCCGAACGCGGGTGTGGGGCACCTGCTGGTGTCATCCACTGCCGGGGAGTGTCGTTGATCGTGGTGGACGTGCCGATGGAAGACGGACTTCGTCAGCTCCTACCGGCCGTTTCGCTGCTTCGTTGCTGCCTCCACGCTACGGCCGACAGCCACCTCTTGATCCGTAGAAGCGTTCAAAGTCGACTTTCCGTCCGCTCGCCTCGTCGGCTGGGCGGTGCCCGACGTTGCCATGATGGCCGCCGGTTGCGCTTCGCTGGGTTCAAGCGGGGGTCGCGTAGCCCAGCTCTCCGCCGAATTCCCGCAGCACGCGAAGGAGTGTAAGGCGACCAGGCGGAAGAACTAGAGTCGTACCAACCAACCATTCGCTGATGCGACGCGGACAGGACCGCTACCGGTCGGTCGCCGCGTCAGCGAGGGCCGCGCGGGTGCTGCGGCGGCATTGGATCGTCCGGTGGTGGCGGTGGTGGTTGCTTCGGGACGAACACGTTCCGCACCACCCAGAACACGATGGACGCCACGATGACGACGATCAGAAAGAAGCATGCTATCCCCCCGGTGATGCCCATATCGCGAAGTTATCGTGTTGTGCACAGCGGGGACTCGGTTTCGAGGATGCTCGATCAGGTGGGCGGCGGCCTCGACCAAAGGTGACGACCCACCCGGCCCCGCTGGGCCCCAGGGCTCAGGCAAGGTAGCGATATGCCTGTTGTGGGCGTTTAAGGGCGGACGCTCCTGATCATGGTGGTAAAGAACCGGGCGCGGCCTTTTCGATGATCATCCAGGTGTCGAAGCTGGGAAGATCAAAGAGGACCGCGCCCGTTGGAATCATCATCGCTGATCGACGTGTTGGCCGTGCACGCGGATCGCACGGACGTGCCGTTGCAGGCGCAGGGTCGGGCGAGTCTGGTCGAGGCATTGGCGCTGGTGCCGGACCGGCGGGACCCGCGGGGTGTGGTCCACGCCCTGGCCGGAGTGCTCGCGGTTGCCGTCGCGGCGGTGCTGAGCGGGGCCCGGTCGGCGGCGGCGGTCGCCGAGTGGGCCAGTGACGTCCCGCAGCAGGTCCTCGCCGGCCTGGGCGTGTTCCGGGACCCGTTCACCGGTGTGTATCGGGCGCCGGACGAGTCCACGTTCCGGCGGATACTGGCCGGGGTCGACGCCGACGCCCTGGACGACGCCGTCGGCCGGTGGATCATCGCGTCCGGGCCAGGTCCGGGCGTGACGGCCGGTCGACGGGTGTACAGCGTGGAGGGCAAAACCCTGCGCGGCAGCGGCCCGGCCGGTTCACAGGTGCATCTGCTGGCCGTGCTGGACCAGCGCACCGGGACGGTCCTCGCTCAGGTCGACGTCACCGGGAAGACGAATGAAATCACCCGTTTCCAGCCGCTACTGGCCGCACTCGACCTGACCACGACGGTCATCACCGCCGACGCGTTGCACACCCAGCGAGAACACGCCCGCTGGCTGACCGAAGACAAACACGCCGGTTACCTGTTCACGGTGAAGAAGAACCAGCCGCGTTTGTATCGGCAGCTCAAAACCCTGCCCTGGGCGAAGATCCCGGTGCTGGACGAGACCGGCGAGCGCGGACACGGCCGTTACGACATCCGCCGGCTGGAGCAGTCACCTGCACCGGAGCACTCGCTCTGGACTTCCCGCACGCCATCCAAGCCCTACGGATCCGTCGACGCCGACTCAACCTCGCCACCGGCCGCTGGTCCACCGTCACCGTCTACGCCATCACCAATCTGAGGGCAATCGACGCCGGCCCGGCCGAGCTCGCCGACTGGCTCCGCGGGCACTGGGCCATCGAAGTCCTGCACCACATCCGCGACGTCACCTATAGCGAAGACGCCAGCCGCGTCCGGACCGGCAACGCGCCCCGCGCCATGGCCACCCTGCGCAACACCGCCATCAGCCTGCTCCGCCTGTCCGGCGTCACCACCATCGCCAAAGCACTGCGCCACAACAGCCGAAATCCATACCGGCCACTACAACTCCTCGGAATTACCTGAACCCGACATATGCCTACCTTGCCGGAGCCCTGGGGCCGCCCCACTTCTTTTGTAACGCCAGTCGGTTCGACGACGCCGGATGAGTGGAGACAGTTGATCTCCAGCCGGCCCTCACCGTCCGGGAGGGCCGTCACCTGCGACGTGAGGAACTCATGCGATCTCCTTCGCTGTCCCGCTCCATCCGACGTACCTTCTCCACCTCTCTGGCCACCCTCGCCCTGGTCGGGGGGCGCGGCGCTTGCCCCGGCCGACGCGGTGGCGGCCGGGCGACTCCAGCCCGACCTGGTCGTCGACCTGATGACGACCGACGTGCTGAACCCGGCGGAGGGCGAGACCTTCAACGCCGAGATCGACATCCGGAACTACGGCACCGGCGAGTCGGGCCCGATCGGCGTCACCGTCTCGGTGCCCTCCGGGTTGGAGACGACGACCCCGTACGCCACCGACGCCGGCTGGGCCTGCACGGTGGCGAGCACGACGAGCTACACGTGCTCGTACTCGGGACTGGCGGCTGGCGGTCGGGCGAGCCGGCTGCACATGCCGTTCGTGGTGGCCGGTGCCACGCCGGGCAGCACTGTGCCCATCACCGCGACCATCGCCCCGGCCCGGCACGAATCGAACACCGACAACAACACCGGCTCCGTCACGGTCGCGATCTCCGGTACCTGCGTCATCCGCGGCACTGTCTGGCACGACCTCGACCGGGACGGGCAGCGCGAGGAGGGTGAGCCGGCCATCGCCGACGGCCCAAACGGTGTGTTGAACGTGCGTCTGTGGGCTCGGCAGGGGCAGGCCATCGGCGGCGGCTCGACCACCGTCAACCCGGACGGATCCTGGTCGATCACCGCCCGCACCGAGCTGCGGTACGAGGTCCGGGTGGAGGCGTCCAGCGCGTACGCCCGGACGTCGCGGACGTGGGTGACGACGCCACCGACTCGGACATGGTGACCTCGTACCAGTTCGACCCGACCCTGCTCGTCGCCAGCACGGAGTTCTCCGCCGTGCACGGAGGCGAGTACGTGGTCGACGCCGGCCTGGTCACCCAGAGCTAGAGCTGAGCCGGTCGCCGCCCGCCCGAGACAGCTCGGGCGGGCGGCATCGTCGCGGCGGTCCAGTCCGAGTGCCGCACACCGGGGCATCCCAGACCCTCGGACACCCCCATGCACCGCAATCCGAGTCGATCATGGCGGCCGATCCGCACCGGCTCAGACCGGGTACGTCCGGGCCACCGCCAGCATCTCGGAGCTGTGCGAGCCGGCGATCCCGACGCCGGGCGGCCGGGGCTGGAAGCCGGGTAGTCGGTCCAGCCCGTCGCTGACGTCCATCACCCGCACCCGGACCCGGTCCGTCTTGCGGATCAGCCGCAGCGTCACCTCGATCCCCTCGGGCGGTGGTGCGTGGAAGGTCAGCCCGGCCGTCCTCGGCGGGTTCGCCAGCGGCCACGGCAGCTCGCTGCGGATCCCCGCCACCTGGGCGTCGAGCACCTCGGCGGTGTCGCTGTCCACGTGCACGGTCAGCACACGTACCGGCCGCTGGGGGGTCACCCGCAGGCGCAGAACGCGCTCGTTGCCCCGTTCGCCGGGCACGTCGCTGAGCAACTCCAGCTTAGGCGCGGGCAGGTCGGCCGGCTGCGCCGGGCCGCTGCGGTACTCCGCCTCGTCCAGCCCGGGGAACTCGCCGCCCACCCGTTCGAATTTGCCGACGTACCGGGCGGTCCACGGCTGGGGGTCGTCCTCGTGACTGAGCCAGCGGGCCTGCCGGGTGTCCGCGTCCATCGCGTACATGAGATGGGTGGGCGCCGGGTGCGCGGCGTCGAAGCGGTCCACCGCCAGGCCGACACCGGCGAACACCATCGCCGCGACGGCGGCAGCGCCCACCGGAACCGCGCCGAGCCGCCGGGCGCTGCCGGCGATCATCCCGCGCTGCCCGCCGGCCTGCGGGTGCAGCAGGTCCACCACCGGCAGCGCGGCGAGGCCGAGCAGCACGGTGAAGAACGCCGCGACCCCGCCCATCGCCATGCCGAGCGCTGGAAAGAGCAGCACCACGGTTGGCAGCAGGATCACCACGGCCACCGCGCCAGCCGCGGTCACCGCCACCGTCGGCCACAGCCCGTCCATCCGGGTGGCCAGCGCGACCAGGCCGGCCAGCACGCCGGCCAGGGCGGGCAGGGTGACCAGGTAGGACCCGCCCGGCGCGAGGAGCGCGAGTGGCAGGCCGAGGCAACGCCAGCCAGCCCAGCCCGCCGACCGCCAGCGCGATCGGCCCGGCCCAGCGCCGGAGCAGCACGTACCAGCCGAGCAACACCGCCACGGCGAGCGCCACCACCGCCAGCCGGTACCAGGTCGGCCGGTACGGGTCGAGGAGTTCCGCATGACCCGGCTGGATCGTGGTGACCGCCGACCAGAACAGTTGGGCGGCGAGCGGGGCCGCCACGATCGGGACCAGCGCCAGGCCGAAACCCGCGGCCAGCCGGCCTGGTCCGTCCCTGGCGCAGCGCGAGGCCGCCGAGCACGAGGACGCCAACCACCGCGGCCAGCGCCAGTGGCCGGGTCAGCCAGCCCGGGTAGCGGACCAGCCCACCCGGCAGCGGGAAGTAGGTGGCGTCGTGCCCGGATCGCATGCTCTTCAGATCGAGGCGACCGAACTCCCGGGCCATCCCGAGCGCGTTGTCGCCGTGCTGCTGGAGGCTGGCCCGGTCCATGGCCGTCGGGGTGTCCAACGGCGTGTGGTAGATGGCGCCGCCGTCGATGTAGGCCGAGTTCAACCCGACGAACCGCGGCTCGTCCGAGAGCCCCTCGTACGAGTCGCGGAACGGGGTGAAGTCGGTGTCGTTCGGCAGCAGCCGGTAGACCTCCACCGCGAACGAGGTACCCACCGGGTGCGGGGCGGCCGGCCCGAACACGTCGATCAGCTTCGCGTTGTTCCGCGACGTCTCGAACATGATCACCGGACCGGTCGAGCCGCGCGCCTCCAGGTTGAGCGCCACCCCGCCGTCCCGTGCCAGCGGGTGGCTCGACACGAAGGCCGAGGCACCGCAGAGGCACGCCTCCTCGGCGTCGGTGAGCAGGAAGACGATGTCGTTACGGGGCCGGGGGCCGGTGGTGAGCGCCCGGGCCACCTCCAGGATCGTCGACGTGCCGGCCGCGTCGTCGTTGCCCCCCGGCCCGGACTGCACGGAGTCGTAGTGGGCGACCAGGACAACCTTCCCGGTCGGGTCGGTGCCGGGGAGCCGGGCGATCACGTTGCGCACCCGGCTCATCGAGAGATTGCCGTTGCCGCGCTGGAGCTGCCCGGCCTCGGGGGCGACGGTGTCCTGCACCTCGGTCTCCAGGCCCAGACCGCGCAGCACCCCTTCGAGGTGCCCGCGTACCTGGTCGTTGGCCGGGCTGCCGGCGGGATGCGGTCGGGCCGCGATCGCCGTGACGTTCTGGTACGCCCGGTCGGCGCTGAACTCGCCGGCCGGCGCGTCGGCCGGCCGGGAGTCCGGGGTACGCAGGTCGAGCAGGGTGCCGG
>JAEVHO010000352.1 GCA_016802835.1 Micromonospora sp. ATA32
CGCCCTGCTCGGCTGCGCCGTGCTCACCGGCACCGGCGCGGTCCGCAACACCGCCCGGGTGCGCCCGGCGAGTCGGTGGCGGTGCTCGGCCTCGGCGGAGTCGGGCTCGCCGTGCTCACCGCCGCCCGCGCGGCCGGCGCGGGCCCGATCGTCGCGATCGACGTCTCGCCGGCCAAGCGTGACCTGGCGCTGGCCGCCGGCGCAACCGACTACCTGGTCTCCGACGACCGGCTGTCCGCCGCCGTCCGGGCGCTCACCGACGGCCGGGGCGTCGACCACGCCGTCGAGTGCGTCGGCCCGCGCGGCGACCATCCGCACCGCCTGGCGGCTCGCCCGGCGCGGGGGAGCGGTCACCGTGGTCGGCATGGGGGCGAAGGACGACCTGGTCAGCCTCGCCGCGCTGGACATCTTCCACTCCGCCCGCACGCTCCGCTCCTCCGTGTACGGCTCGTCGGACCCCGATCGGGAGGTGCCCGAGCTGGCTCGGGCGGTGCTCGACGGCTCCCTCGACCTGAGCCCGCTGATCAGTGGGCGTATCCCGTTGGACGAGGCGCCGGCCGCGTTCGACCGGCTGGCCCGCGGCGAGGGCGCGCGCTGGGTGGTCACCTTCGACTGACCCGTCGCGGCCCGGCTGGCGGCGGTCTGTGCCCGGCCCCGGCACCCGTCCACCCCGACGGGGCAGGTGGCCGGGCCACATGGGAGCGTCGCACTGCGGCGTCGGTTCACCGCCGTCGATGCCCTTGCGGCGGCCGTGTGGGGGTGCCCATGTCCGCCGACCCCGTGCCGACCGGTGGGAAAGTGTGGGGGACCGACATGGCTCGACTCCGGTGCCCGGCCGTAGGTTTCCAGCACGCGACGGCCCTGTGACCCCGGTCACCGATCCGGTCGTCGCCGGTGATCTGCGGAGGATGTGGCGATGGCCGGGCAAGCGATCCTGTCGGCTCGCGGGCTGACCCGTGACTTCCGGGGCTTCCGGGCGGTCGACGGCGTCGACCTCGACGTCGCGCCGGAGAGCGTCCACGCGCTGGTCGGCCCGAACGGCGCCGGCAAGACCACGCTGTTCAACCTGCTCACCGGCTTCCTGCCGCCCAGCGGCGGGCGGATCGAGCTGGCGGGTCGGGACGTCACCGGGCTGCCGCCAGAGCGGATCGCCCGGCTCGGCGTGGCCCGTTCCTTCCAGATCACCAGCCTTTTCCCGCAGCTGTGCGCCCGGGAGCACGTGGAGCTGGCGCTGGCCAGCCCGAGCGGGCTCGGTTGGCGGTTCTGGCGGTCGGCGAAGCTGATGGACCGCTACCGGGACCGGGCCGACGAGCTGCTGGCCACGGTGGGGCTCGCCGAGCTGGCCGAGGCGCCGGCGGAGGCGCTGGCGTACGGGCGCAAGCGGGCTCTGGAGCTGGCCATCGCCCTCGCCCTGGACCCGAAGGTGCTGCTGCTCGACGAGCCGACCGCCGGAATGGGGCTGGAGGACGTCGACCGCACCGTCGAGCTGATCGCCCGGGTCCGCGAGGGACGGACGGTGGTGATGGTCGAGCACAACATGAGCGTGGTCGGCCGGCTCGCCGAGACGGTCACCGTCCTGCAGGCCGGCAAGGTCCTGGTCGAGGGGCCGTACGAGCAGGTCCGCGCCGACGAGCGGGTCATCACCGCCTACCTGGGAGCCACCGATGCTGCGCATTGAGAACCTGTCCGCCTGGTACGGCGAGGCGCAGGTGCTGCGGGACGTGAGCCTCGAGGTCGCCGCCGGCGAGGTGGTCACCCTGGTCGGCCGCAACGGGGCCGGCAAGTCCACCCTGCTGCGCTGCGTGATGGGGCTGCACTCCGGCCAGCGCGGCACGGTGGAGCTGGACGGCCGGGACGTCGGCCGGCTGCCGGCGCACAAGCGGGCTCGGCTCGGGCTCGGCTGGGTCCCCGACGACCGCGGCGCATACGCCACCCTGTCGGTCACCGAGAACCTGATCCTGCCGCCGCGGGTCGGCCCCGACCCCTGGTCGCTGGAGCGGGTGTACGAGGCGTTCCCCGCGCTCTACCAGCGGCGTGACTCGGCGGCGACCATGCTCTCCGGCGGTGAGCAGCAGATGCTCGCGCTGGCCCGGGTGCTGCGGATGGGCGCCCGGCTGCTGCTCTGCGACGAGCCGACCGAGGGGCTGTCCCCGCTGCTGGTGCAGCAGGTCGGCGAACTCCTGCGCGAGGCCAAGCGGCACGGGGTGACCGTGCTGCTGGTCGAGCAGAACCTGCACTTCGCCACCGGCGTCGCCGACCGGCACTACCTGCTGGCCGAGGGACGGATCGCGGAGGCGATGGACAACTCCGAAGTGCGCTCGCGGGAGCGCGAGCTGCTGGCGTACCTCGGGATTTGAAATTTTGACTGCTGACCCGCGCGAACCGCGCGGTACGAAAGGGATGGATATGCGTAGGAGCGTGGGTGTGGCCGCCGCCTCGGCGGCGGTGGTGCTGGTCGCGGGCTGCGGCGGCGGTGGCCCGCAGTCCGGCGGCGACCAGAAGCTGACCGGCGACAAGATCGTGCTGGGGGTGCTCAACGACCAGTCCGGGGCCTACTCGGAGCTGTCCGGCAAGAACTCGGTGAAGGCCGTGGAGCTGGCCATCGCCGACTTCAAGGCCAAGTACGGCGACAAGGCGATCACCAAGAACATCACCGTCGAGACCGCCGACCACCAGAACAAGCCGGACGTGGCCAACGCCAAGGCCGCCGAGATGTACGACCGCAAGGGCGTCGACATCATCCTCGACGTGCCGACCTCCTCGGCCGCCCTGAAGGTCGCCGACGTGGCGAAGGAGAAGAAGAAGCTCTACTTCAACATCGGCGCGGCGACCACCGACCTGACCGGCAAGAGCTGCAACAAGTACACGTTCCACTACGCGTACGACACCTACATGCTGGCCAACGGCACCGGGAAGACCACCACCGAGCAGGTGGGCAAGAACTGGTACATCCTCTACCCGAACTACGCCTTCGGCCAGGACATGGAGAAGAGCTTCTCCGCGGCGATCGCCCAGGCCGGCGGGAAGGTGGTCGGCAAGGACGGCGCCCCGTTCCCGAACACCACCGGCGACTACTCGTCCTTCCTGCTCAAGGCGTCCACCCTCAACCCGAAGCCGCAGGTGCTCGGCACCATGCAGGCCGGCGCGGAGTTGGTCAACGTGGTGAAGCAGTACAACGAGTTCAAGCTCCGGGAGAAGGGGATCGGGCTGGCCGTGGGCCTGATGTTCATCACCGACATCCACTCGCTGACCCCGGCGGCGCTGGCCGGCACCACCTACACCGACGCCTGGTACTGGAACTTCGACCAGCAGAACCGCGAGTTCGCCGACCGGTTCCAGAAGGAGACCGGCACCCGGCCGTCCTTCGCGCACGCGGCCAACTACTCCGCCGCCATGCAGTACCTCGAGGCGGTGCAGGCCGCCGGCACGGACGACGCCGACACCGTCGTCAAGGGGCTGGAGGGCAAGGAAGTCAACGACGTCTTCCTGCGGAACGGCAAGATCCGCGCCGAGGACCACCGGGTCATCCACGACGCGTACCTGGCCCAGGTGAAGCCGCAGGCCGAGGTGACCGAGCCCTGGGACTACGTCAAGGTGCTCAAGACCATCCCCGCCGCCGAGGCGTTCCGCGCCCCGTCGGCGGACTGCAAGATGTGACCTGGGCATGACGGGCTTTCTCCAGAACACGTTCAACGGGTTGGTGAGCGGGGCGTTCTACGCCCTGCTCGCCCTCGGGCTCGCGGTCATCTTCGGCATGCTGCGGGTGGTCAACTTCGCTCACGGGGCGTTCTACATGCTCGGCGCGTTCGGCGCGTACGTCCTGCTCACCGAGGCGGGCGTGCCGTTCTGGGCGGCGCTGGTGATCATGCCGCTCGGGCTGGGCCTGCTCGGCATGGCGCTGGAACGGGCGATCATCCACCGGCTGACCCGGCTCGACCCGCTCTACAACTTCCTGCTCACCTTCGGGCTGACGCTGATCCTCCAGGACCTGGTCAAATCCCGGTACGGGGTGCAGTCCAGCCCGTACGCCACCCCGTCCGCGCTGAGCGGCTCGGTCGACTTCGGGCTCTTCGACTTCCCGACGTACCGGGTCTTCATCCTGGGCTTCACGGTGCTGCTCTGCGTCGCGGTGTGGTGGGTGCTCAGCCGGACCCGGATCGGCATGGTGGTCCGGGCGGCCACCGAGCGGCCGGAGCTGACCCCGGCGTTCGGCATCGACGTCGGGCGCTGGGTGACGCCGGTCTTCGGCTTCGGGATCGGGCTGGCCGGGCTGGCCGGCGTGCTGGCCGCGCCGATGCGGGCGGTGAACCCGTTGATGGGCGCCGACCTGATCATCGTGGTCTTCGCGGTGGTGGTGATCGGCGGGCTCGGCTCGATCTTCGGCTCGGTCGCGGCCGGCTTCGGCATCGGGCTGGTCCAGGCGTGGGGCGAGGCGTACCTGTCAGACTTCCCGATCGTCTCCCAGACGATCGTCTTCATCGTGATGGCCGTCGTGCTGCTCTGGCGCCCGGCCGGACTGTTCGGCCGCGAGGAGGCACCCGCATGACCACGGTCGTCGACAGCGAGCCCGGCGCGAAGCCGGGCCCGGCCCGCTCCGGGCTGGTGGCCGTGGCCCGGGCGCCGGGCTGGGTCCGGTACGCGCTGCTGGCCGCCGGGCTGGCCGCGGCCGCCTGGCTGCCCAACGGGCTCTATCCGGCGGTGGCCGTGGACATCCTCTGCTGGGCGCTCTTCGCCGTCTCGGTCGACCTGCTGCTCGGCTTCACCGGCCTGATGTCCTTCGGGCACGCCGCCTTCTGGGGCACCTCGGCGTACGTCACGGGGCTGGTGGCGATCCACGCCGGCCTGCCGTTCCCGGCGGCCGTGCTGGCCGGTGCGCTGGCCGCGGCGGTGCTGGCCCTGCCGATCGGCTACCTCGCCGTCAAACGGACGGGGATCTACTTCGCGATGGTCACCCTGGCCTTCGCGCAGATGGTCTACTACGCGGCCAACGAGTGGCGCTCGGTCACCCGGGGCGAGAACGGGCTGCAGGGCGTGCCGCGCGAGCTGTTCGGCCTGGACCTGACCGACGACTACTTCTTCTACTACGCGATCCTGCCGATCGTGCTGGTCGGGCTCTTCATCGCCTGGCGGGTCGTGCACTCGCCCTTCGGCCGGGTGCTGGTCGGCATCCGGGACAACCCGGCCCGCGCCCGCGCGCTGGGCTACCCGGTGCACCGCTACAAGCTGACCGCGTTCGTGCTCTCCGGCTTCATCGCCGGGCTCGGCGGCGGACTCTTCGCCGTCGGGCACCGCTTCGTCTCGCTGGACGTGCTGCACTGGACCACCTCCGGCAAGGCGGTCATCGTCGTGGTGCTCGGCGGGATCGGCACGCTCTGGGGCGGGGTGCTGGGCGCCGCGATCGTGGTCCGGCTGGAGGACTGGCTGTCGTTCTCCGGATTCGAGGCGATCGGCCTGGTCACCGGCGGCATCTTCGTCCTCGTCGTGCTGCTGTTCCGGCGCGGCGTCTGGGGCAGCGTCGCCACCCTGGCGCTGCGGTGGGTGGCGGCCCGCCGACGGTAGGTCGCCGCTGCTCGGCGACGCCGCGCACGCGATGACGCCGGATCTGGGGCAGGGCGCGTGTCAGTCGCTGATCGACGAGGTGGCGCTCGCCCGGCTGCCTGGCCGCCGCGGGCGACGTGCCCGCAGGGTTGCGCGCGTACGACCGCCGCCGCCGGCCCA
>JAEVHO010000353.1 GCA_016802835.1 Micromonospora sp. ATA32
GGACTCATAATCCCTCGGTCGCGGGTTCGAGTCCCGCCCGCCCCACCAGCAGAAACGTTCCAACGAAGATCACCAGATCGCATGTTCAGGTGCACGGCAGGTGCACAAGGCCGCACCCGCCGGTGCACCACAACGCCAAGCGACGCCCCAGCCGCCCCCCGGGCAGCTGAGACGCCACAGGCGCCAGGTGAATCACCCCCGGTGCCGAAGGTGGTGCACCCTGCCCATCTCCGTGCCGGTGCCCGCCCCGAGAAACTCCTGCGTCCGCTCCATCAACTTCAACGCCGACGCGTCACCCTCCCTCAGGAACACCGCGATCGCGTCCCGGATCGCGTCGACCTGCTGCTGCTGGTGGTACTGGCGGATCACATCCTCATCAGCGGCCCGCCGCCGGGCATCCCGCACGATCATCCATGTGAACGCCGCCGCTGCGGCGGCGAAGGCGAGGGCGAGGGCGAACGCGAGGAAGGCGGCGTACTGCTTCGTCAAAAGTTCCGTCGGGTTGTGCTGCACGTCGGCGTAGATGAATCCAGAGACCAGCAGCGTCACCGCGGCCAGCCCGCCGGCGATCGCAGAGCAGACGGTGGGGTTGATGGTGGTCCGCCGACGGCGCAGGATGCCCCGCACCTCGGTGGCGTCGTGCTCGTTGACCCGCGCGTCCTCGTCAGGGCTGTACTGGTTGAACAAGGTGGTGCTCCGATCTCCTGCTGTGCGGGAGGGGTCGGAGACGCAGGTTTTCCCCCGCCGGGCTGCGTCTCCCCGCCACCGCACCGACCGGTGGGTGCGCGGCGGTTGCGCCAGTCCAGCCACCAGTGTGGTCGGGCCAGCGCGTGGGAGGAAGCGTGCCGGGGTCAGCCGGCCGGCGGAAGGGGCGGATCGGTACGGCCGTCGCGGTCGGCGAGGTACGTCGTGAGGTCCTGCTGCCAGCGCGAAATCGGCGCCCACCGGCCTGCGGGGGTGCAGTGCTGGCTGTCCGTGGAGGATCTGGCGGCGATCCTGACGTGGTGGCCGATGCCCAACCCGCCCGGGGTGGGCGGCTGATCCGGCTGCCCCGCGAGCTGGTGCTGCGAACGGGCCGCCGCGTCGCTGGTCGGGGCTTGGCCGGGCGTGACTGTGGGCGTGAAGAAGGGCGAGCCGGCAGGGAACAGTGGGGGCTGTTCGCGCGCCGGTTCGGGCGCTGCCTCAGGGGCGACCTGCGGCGCCGACGGTGATGCGCCTGCGGGCAGCGGGCGGCCCAGCTTGTCGACCAGGTCGCCGAGCTCGGGGGGCCGTGGGGGTGGTCGAGGGTAGTGGGGGCAATGTCGACGATCTGGTCGGTGAGGTTTGTGCCGCCGGGGACGTCACTGACGGCCGGCAGCAGCGCCGCAGCGTCGTCCGCGGCGTCCGTGACCGGCTCGACGGCGCGGGCGGCGTGCGCAGGGGCCTTGTCGACGGCGCGCCGGGCGTGGTCGACGATCTCGCGGACAGGGTTGGCGGGCTGGCGGCCGGCTGCTGGCCGGTCGGGTCGCGCGGCAGGGGTGGGGCGGACGAGGGTGGCGGCGTGGTTCGCGACGTCGACCAGGCCCGGTGGCTCACGGTCGGCGGCGTGAGCGTCGTCGGCGAAGGCGAGAGCGAGCCCGATCCCGGCGGCGACGGTGAACGCGGCGGGAAGCAGCAGCCGGGATGGTGCTGGCCAGGTCTGCTGCCTCATCATCGGCGCCCTCCCCCTGGAAACGGCCGGCTGAGTAGTTGATCGTGCCCGAACCGAGGCAGGGTGCAACTTGCACATGTACCGACAGGCACATGGTGAAAACTTGCCGTGACTCTATGTCGAACGGGCCTAAGGAATCGTTAATCTTCCTGGTTGTCGTACGCCGGGCCGGGCAGCTCCCACCGGTCACCGGGCAGCAGCTCCGGGTCGTCGATACCGGAACGCCAAATCACGAACACCGGAACGCCCTCATCGAGGTATGCCGCTTCCCGCTCCGGGGTGGTGGGCATGCGCGTCTCCACCCGCACCACGTCGGTGAGGTCAATCGGCTGCTTGTCGTGCACAGGCCGCACCCTTGAAGTGTGCCCCTGCCGGGTGACAACCAGCCCTTCGATGCGAAGCGTGGCGATGGCCCGGCGGACCAGGTTGCGGGACACCCCGTACGTCTCCTGCAGCCAGCGGTCGGAGTGCATACGGCCACCAGGCGGCAGCTCGCCGGTCAGGATTTGGTCGCGGAGTAGCGCGGCGAGCTCATGCGAGCTCACGCGCGGCTGCCCCGGGTGGACCACCCGGCGATTGTGGGTCTACCGCCGAGACGAGCAGGAACCGACCATGTCAGTACAAGTTGGTGCCGCCGACACCCGGGATCCGGGCCGGTCAGGCCGGGAAGTAGATGACCGGCAGGCCCTCCGCTGCCGGGTACGCCTTCACGTCGCTGGCCAGGATCGCCGCGTCATGCTCGAACGCGCACAACAGCGCCGCGGCGGCGTCGTACCGGCCGGTGACGCCATGCCAGAACGACAGCTCCTGCCAGTCGTCACCGGAGGTCGGCAGGATCGCGCAGCCGGACTGGGTGAGCAGCCATTCGAGGGCGGACCGTTCCGCGCCGGGCACCACGGCGAGGGCTTCCACCACGGCCGGGACGGGCACCCCGTAGCAGGTGCCGTTCTCCAACACCTGGCCGACCGGTTCGGCGGCGTGCATCGACCCTGCCGCGTAGGCGAGCAGCGCGGTCCGGTCGAGAATGAGGGTGACCGGCGGCAGGTCGTCGCCGGTCACGCGGCGGGGGAGTTGGTGCGCCGGTCCGTGGCGGCATGCTCGGAGCGTGCCCGCACGGCGGCGAGCCGTTCCCGCGTCCACGTGTTGCGGGCACCGGCCAGCTGCTCGCGGGCCCACGCGCGCACCTCCGCGGTGGGGGTGAGTCCGCGGCGGGCCTGTTCGGCGCGGAACGCGGCGGCCTGGTCCTGGGTGGGCTGCTCGCTCATGCGGTCAGGATACGCCGAACGTGGCCTGTCGCGGCGTGCCGCGGCAGTGCGGGGCGGCGGTTGGGTGCCATTGGGGGCCAAGTCCCGAGGGCGTACAGCGGCCTCACTGCGGTTCGCCGATCTTTCGATCAGTCGTCGTCGGCGGGCACTTCGACGTCCCGCCAGTGCATGTGGTTGAGGATCATCCCGAGCAGCTGCACACCCTTCCACACCCCGATCCCCGTCGCGGTCGCCGCCGCCGTGACAGGGATCGCCCAGTACACGCCGTGCATCGCCGGGTACGAGCCGGCGAGCACCACCACGAGGACGGCGGGCCAGCTGATGGCGGTGGAGATGGGCTTGTCGGCGGCGGGGGTGCGGGCCATGGGGTGTCTCCTCACGGGGGTGGACGCGATTGGAGACACCGTAGACGGTCGGCACGACCTCGGGTGGTCACTGCATGTGGGGAACGGACAGCGATCGCTACTTCTTCGCGGCCTTCTCCTCGGCCCGCTTCTGCGCCCGCAGCGCCTCGCGAACCTCGCGCTGCACCTTCTTCGCGTGCTCCAGACGCCGACGAGTGGACTGAAGGCACGCCTCCGCCGTGGCCAGCTCCATGGCCGACTCCTGAGCTACCAGGGTCCAGATCGCAAGCTCGTCATCGTTTCCCGGCGACAAGACCGGGTCCCCGGCCTCGGCGAGGTGGTCGACCTGGGCGAGACGCAGGTTGAGGTTGTCTCGGTCGGCCACCGCCTTGACGTACTTCACCCGGGCCTCTGCGGCGGCGACGTCGCGGGTGTGGACGGCGACTTCAAGGTCTGCATCCGCCAGACGATGGGTGAGGTGCTGGACGGCCGTCGGCGTCTCATCGCCCCACTCGGGGACCTTGGCCGCCAATGCGTCGAGGGCTGGTTGCGCGTCGTCGTGGACCTTGTCGACGCGCTCGCTGAGAGCGTCGAGCTGCGCGTCCAGTCGCTCGACTTGGGCTTCGAGTTGCTTGGCGTAGGGCCTGGAGAGCCTGTAGATCGGGATGTCGACGTCGCGGTAGTTGTCCGTCATGGCTGCACGGTAGTCATGCGGCGCTCGGGTTGCGGAGGCCGTCGAGGTGGGCGGTGAGGAGCCGGGCGTGCGGGTCGCCCGGCTGCGGCACGGCGGCGAGAACGGTCACGGCTGGGCCCCGGGCACCTCGACCGAAATCACCCGCACGTCCGGGTGGTTCATCGCCAGCTCGTCCAGCGGGTCGATCCGGGTGTGGTCGCCAGCGGGCATCGGCTGCACCTCGCGGTGGGTGCCGTACCGGTCGGTCTGCTCGGCTAGCCACCGCCACACGTGCGCCTCGTTCTCAAACTTGGCGGGCGGCACGATCTCGGCGAGGTCGGGGTGCTGGCGCAGCAGTTCCGGCTTGCACTCCGTCGCTGCGCGGGGCAGCTGGTGGGTGAACAGGTTGTCGCCGGTCATGTGGTTGAGGATTCGGTACACGCCGCCTATGCCGTCGGGGGCGACGAACTTGTCCGTGGTGACGGTGAGGATGTCGCCGAGGTGGAACTGCATGGTGCTCTCCTTCGGTCAGTGGTTGGTGGTGGGTGCGGCCCCCGCGACCGCACCGGCCGGGTGGTCGCCCGGCTGCGGCACGGCGGCGTGGGCACGGCCCACCGCCTCAGCCGCCAACGCCAGCACGGCTTCGGGCCATCCGTCGCGGCAGTCCGGGCCCACGCCGTACGCCTTCGACGCCGGGTCGTGCAACAACTTGCCGCACTGGCGGCAGCGGGTGGTGAACGCCGCGAACCGGGCCGCGCACTCGTCCGGGGCGCTGTCGATGGCGGCGCGCACCCGATCATGCCACGGGTGGGCGTTCTCCCGATACCAGTCGGCGGCCCACTGCTGCCGCTGCTGGGCGTCCAGACCGGCAGGCAGGTCGGTGCGGTACAGGACGGGCCCGTAGCGGGCTTTCGCCGGCCACGGCTTGAGCGTGCCGCTGGTACGCCGCCAGTAGGTGATGCGGCCGGGGTCGGCAGGGTCGGGGACGGCGAAGTAGTCGGCGGCGAGGGCGGTCACGGCTGGGCCTCGATCTCCCGCGCGCGGCGATTCAGTGAGTCAGCAAAGGCCGCCTTCTCGTGCTGCTTCCAGTGGGGCAGCCACGACGACCGGGGCGGGTCCTGACGGAACGCCTCGGCAGCCCTGCGGAGCTTGTCGGCAACGGCACGGGCTCGGTCCCCCGGCTGCCGCACGGCGGCGAGAGCGGTCACGGCCGGGCCTCATCCAGCAGCGGCTCCCAGAGCTTGCGGAGCGCGCCGAGGACGCGTGGACCGCGCAGCCACTCCAAGACCTCGGTCTCCTGCTCGTGGCTGATCGGGCACGACCAGTTGAGGAACATGCTCTTGCGCGGTAGGACCAGGAACAGCCGCAGCTCCTGACTCGACCGGTCCTCGCCCTCCAAGAAGAGGTCGTCGTGCTGCGGTTGCGAGTAGTCCACCCAGTCCCAGCGGTAGACGTGGTTCATGTCCTCGTCGAGGTCGTCGGCTGCCTCACGCAGTTCGGCGAACGAGTCGAACTTGGTGGAGTGGCCGTCGGCCCCGTAGTACGGGTGGTCGATCTCCCAGAGGTGGGATGCGGTCGTCTGGTCGGTCATGAGGTCATCGTCTCCTTCTCGTTCAGGTCCTCGGTAGGCGTCTCGTTGGGGTCTGGGCAGATATGGCAGCGCACCCGATTGACGCCGAGCCGGTACCAGCCGTCCCGGCAGGTACCCCGGCCGCACGCCGGGG
>JAEVHO010000354.1 GCA_016802835.1 Micromonospora sp. ATA32
GTGGGCGGGTTGAGCAGCCAGAGCGCCACCCCGGCGGCGACGATCCCGGCGCCGACCGCGTAGAGGGTGGTCCGGGCGGACACGGTGGCGGCCAGCGCCACGGCGAGGGCCGGCCCGACCATGAACGACAACTCCACCGACATGGAGTCCAGCGCGTACGCGGGGCGTCGCTGATCCTCGGGCGCCAGCGTCGCGATCGACTGGCGGATCACCGAGAAGATCGGCAGGGCGAGCAGTCCGGCGACGAAGGCGGCCGGCAGCAGCAGCGGGAAGGGCAGCGCCGGCGCGGTCGACCAGAACGCCGCCTCGGCGGCGGTGGTCAGGGCGAGCACCGGGCGCAGGCCGCGGCGGTCCACCAGCCGGCCGAGCAGCGGTGAGCCGAGCGCCGAGCCCACGGTGAGCGCCGCGCCGACCAGCCCGGCCGCACCGTAGCCGCGCCCGAGGTCGAGCACCACGTAGAAGGTGAGGGTGACGCCGGTGGCGGTGAGCGGGACGCGGGCCAGCACCGACACCAGCAGCAGCGATCGCAGGCCGGGCAGGGAGAGCGCTTGCCGGTAAGGCTTCAAGTTCACGACGGTCCGTACCTCCGGGCGTCATCCTCGACCGGGGGTACGACAACGGCAAGCTATTACCGGCTCAAGCGGCCCTGATCACAGGCTCCCCGCGCAGGGTGACCCCGGCGCCCTCCATCGTCCGCAGCGCCGCGTGGGTGGTGGCCGCCGCGACCGCGGCGGTCAGGTCCAGCAGCACGGTGGTGGCGAACCCCTCCTTCGCCGCGTCCAGGGCGGTGGCGCGTACGCAGTGGTCGGTGGCGATCCCGACCAGGTCGACCCGGTCCACCCCGTGCCGCCGCAGCCAGTCGGCCAGGCACTCGCCGTCCTCCGCATGCCCCTCGAAGCCGGAGTACGCGGCCGCGTACTCGCCCTTGTGGAAGATCGCCTCCACCCGCCCGGTCTCCAGGTCGGGGTGGAACTCCGAGCCGGCCGTCCCGACCACGCAGTGCCGGGGCCAGCGCTCCACGAAGTCCGGCGGATCACCGAAGTGGGCGCCCGGGTCGACGTGGTAGTCCTTGGTGGCGACGACGTGGTCCCAGCGGTCCGGCTCGGCGGCGAGCAGCCGGGAGATCCCGGCCGCCACGCCGGTCCCGCCGGCCACCGCCAGGGACCCGCCCTCGCAGAAGTCGTTCTGCACGTCCACGACGATCAGTGCGTTGCTCATCGGAGCACTCCTTCAGCCGGGGGAATCGTCAGCCCGCGGGTACGACGGTGACCGGGACGGCCGGATCGCCGCCGGAGAGCTTCAGCCCCTCCCACGGGATGGAGATCAGACACTGCCGCAGGTGCTCCCGCGCCTCGTCGAGCCGGATCGGCGCGAGCGGCTCACCCTGCACCACGAACGAGCGCTGGAGCAGCCGGTCGTTGGGGAGCCGGTCCGGTACGCCCTGCGGGACGATGATCTCCTCGGTGGCGGTGCCGGTCGGCTTGTGCCGGCGGACGGCCACCTTCCGGCCGCCGATGGTGGCCTTCTGCTCGGAGCGCTTCACCACCGGGCGCCCCGCCACCTCGACCAGCTTGTAGATCAGCCCGGCGGTCGGCGCGCCGGAGCCGATGACCACGGCGGTGCCCGCGCCGTACATGTCGACCGGCTCGGCGGCGAGCGAGGCGATGGCGTACTCGTCGAGATCGCCCGAGACGATGATCTTGGTCTCGGTGGCGCCGAGCGAGTCGAGCAGCTCCCGGGACTGCTGGGCGATCATGGCCAGGTCGCCGGAGTCGATCCGGATGGCCCGCAGCTCCGGCCCGGCCACCTCGATGGCGTTGCGGATGCCCTGGCTGATGTCGTACGTGTCGACCAGCAGCGTGGTGTCCTTGCCCAGCGTGGCGACCTGGGACGCGAACGCGGCCCGCTCGTCGTCGTGCAGCAGCGTGAACGCGTGCGAGGCGGTGCCGGCGGTCGGAATGCCGTACCGCTGGCCGGCGGCGAGGTTGGAGGTGAACCGGAAACCGGCGAGGTACGCGGCCCGGGCCGCGGCGACCGCCGCCTCCTCGTGGGCCCGCCGGGAACCCATCTCGATCAGCGCGCGCCCACGGGCGGCGGTGACCATCCGCGCGGCGGCCGCCGCCACCGCACAGTCGTAGTTGAGCACGGAGAGCACCAGCGTCTCCAGCACCACGCACTCGGCGAAACTGCCGGAGACGGTGAGGATCGGCGAGCCGGGGAAGAAGAGCTCGCCCTCGGCGTACCCGTCGATGTCGCCGCTGAAGCGGTAGCCGGCCAGCCACGCCGCCGCCGCCTCGTCGACCACTCCGGTGCGGCGGAGGAACTCCACCTCCGCCTCGTCAAACCGGAAGTCACGGATCAGCTCGACCAGCCGGGCGGTGCCGGCGACCACGCCGTAGCGGCGTCCGGCCGGCAGTCGGCGGGTGAACACCTCGAAGACACACTCGCGGTCGGCGGTGCCGTCCCGCAGAGCGGCGCTGACCATGGTCAGCTCGTAGTGATCGGTCAGCAGCGCGGGGCGAAGGGTGCTCACCTGTCCCAGCCTAGAGTTCAGTCCGGATCCGTGCCGTCGTGGCCCGGCATCGATCGCAGCGCCGCCCCCAGCTCGGCCCGCCCGGCCACCCCGAGCTTGCCGTAGATGCGCTGGAGATGGTTCTCCACCGTCCGGCTGGACAGGTAGAGCCGCTGCGCGATGGCCCGGCTCGTCACACCGTCGGCGGCCAGCCGCGCCACCTGCCACTCGCGCTCGGTCAGCGCCGGCCGCCCGAGCCGCAGCAGCGGGGTGTGCACCTGGTCGCACCGACCGAGCAGCGCACCGAGCCGTTCGTGCGCCGCGCCGGCCGTCGCCGAGCGCTCCCGGCGCAGCTGCCGCAGCGCCATCGCGGCTGCCTCGGCGCCGAAGACCGGCAGGTCCAGCGCGGCGAAGTCGTCCGCCACCGCCAGCAGGTCGGTGGCGCAGCCGTCCACGGCGCCCGGCGTACCGGGCCAGCAACGGTGGCAGCGCCCCGTCGACCTGCTCGGAGAGCTCGGCCAGCCGCTGGGCGACCGTGCGCCGGCTGCCGTCGTGCAGGTTGGCCCGGTGGGGGCGGCGAACTGGTCCAACCGCACCAGGTCGTGCAGGACGTGCACCTCGTGGCCGGCGAAGCCGTCCTCGCGCAGCCGGTCGGCGAGCTCGGTCAGATGCTTGACCGCGCCGGGCAGGTCACCGGTGGCCGCGAGGACCGCGGCGCGCGCCTGCTCCAGCCACGGGTAGAGCACCGCCATGCCGGGGGGCGTGCGTACGGTCGGCCTCGGCCATCGCCTCCGCGGCGTGCCCGACGTCGCCGCGCAGCGCCGCCGCCTGCGCCCGCTCGGCGTGGGCGAGACCGGCGTAGACCCGGCTGGTGGCGAGCACCGCGCAGGCGCCGAGGCTGGTCTTGAGCGCCTCGCCGCTCCGGCCGCGCAGCCCGCGCCGCGTACGCCTGGAGGATGGCCAGGTAGCCGGTGCCGAGCCGGAAGTCGCCCGCGCCGGCGAGGTCGGCGAACTCGTCGGCCACGATCGCGTCGATGCCGGCCAGGTCGCCGGCGAGCGCGAGCCGGGTGCCCCGGGCCAGCTCCATCGCGAGTTGCAGGTAGGGCATGTCGTCGCGCCACCGCACCGCTTCCGCCTCGACCGCGGCGATGGCGACCTCGCTGCGCCGCAGCTGTCCCTGGGCCGCCTGCAGGTGGGCGATCGTGCACCGGGCCAGCTCGCGGGCGGCGACGCCGGCGGCCGGCCGGTCCAGCACCGCCTGGCTCAGCCGCAGCGCCGTGCCGATGTCCAGCCGGTGCAGTCGCATGATCGCCTCGAAGGCGCGCACCCGGGCCTGGTCGGCCAGGTCGTCAGCTTCTCGCCGTCCTCGGCGATCTCCTCCACGGTGGAATCCTGACTGAGCCCCCAGTAGCTGACCATGCCCCGTACCGTCAGCCAACGGCTGCGCCGCCGGTCGCTGCGGATCTCGGCGGCGACCGAGTCGAGCACCTCGATCGCCTCGTCCGGCCGGTCGCCGAACATCAGGATGGTGGCCAGCAGCTCCGCGGCGTCGAAGCCGCCGTCGACGTCGAGCGCGGCCCGGGCCAGCCGGGTCGCCAGGGGTACGTCGTACCGCGCGAAGGCCTGCGCGGCCGCGTCGAGCAGCATCGTGGCGTCCTGGGCGGTGCCGGAGTCCAGCCGCCACACCGCCACCCGGAGCAGGTCGTCGCGGCGCCGCTTGCCCACCTGCTCCAGCAGCTCGGCGAGGCGGGCCTGCAGGCGGCGGGTCCGGCTGACCGGGCACCGGCGGCGCATCACCTCGCCGTAGAGGGGGTGGGCCAGCCGGACGTTGAGCCGCCGGTCGTGCTGGACCACCGAGATCAGGCCGCGTTCCTCCGCGGTCTCCACGTCGGTCGGAGCGACCGCGTCGGTGAGCAGGCGCAGACCGAGCGGCTCGCCGAACGCGACCAGCTCGACGACGGCCCGCACGCCGGGGGTGAGCTGGCCGATCCGGGTGTCGATCAGGTCGGTCAGGCTCGGGGCCAGCTCCAGCCGGCCGGTCCACTTCCAGACCCCGTACGTCCGGGTCAGCTCGCTGCCCGCGCCAGCGGCCAGCACCAGCTCCCGCAGCAGCAGCGGGTTGCCGGTGGAGAGCCGGCAGAGCCGGTCGGCGGACCCGGCGTCGACGGGGCCCTCCAGGATGCCGGCGAGCAGTCCCGCGGTGTCGGCCGGCCCGAGCGGGCTCAGCTCGGCAAGGTCGACCAGGTCGTCGGTCCACAGTGCCCGGATCGGCAGCGGGATCTGCTCGCCGTTGCGCAGCGTCCCGATGACGGTGGCGTTCTCGGCCCGGGCGATGAGGTGCACCAGCGCGGCGGACGGCGGGTCGAGCAGGTGCGCGTCGTCGATCGCCAGCACGATCCGCCGTCCGGCGGCCTGCCGCTGGAGCACGTCCAGTGCCCAGCGCAGGATGCCGGCCGGAGAGAGGCCCTGCGGCTGGTCGGCCGGGAGCACCTGGACCAGCCCGCCGAAGGGCAGCGCGGCGGTGGTCGCGCTGGCCGCGACCGACCAGATCGCGTACCGTTCGGAGGAGAGAGCGGCCACGCCCTCGCGGAGCAGCCGGCTCTTGCCGATGCCGGCGGTCCCGCTGAAGAAGAGCCCGCGCCCGTCGGGTCCGCCGACTGCCGACCGTAGTCGATCGAGTTCATCTGCCCGGCCCACGAAGCCCCACCGACTCATCCGGGCAGCATATCGATGAAATCCGTCCGCGCCTGCTCCGTCACTCAGTGAGGTTGAGTAATCTCGCGATTACTGGTGAGTATCCGGTGTGTTCGGGTCGGGGTAACTGCGCCCCGTAATCTTCCGGCAACCGGGTGCCACCACCGGACATTCCACGCGACCGGCCACGGCCGGTCGCCCTCACCGGGAGGCCGCTGATGAAGCAGGGTCCTCTCCGCGCGGTCGACGTGCCCGACCCGAGCGGGCCGACCGACCTGCCCCGCTGCGGACCGCTGCCCACCAGGCTCGGGGTCACCGAGCCGGGGCCGGACGAGCCGCTGGCCGTGGTGGCCGCCGGGCCGGCGGGCGCCGGTCGCCGTGAGGTGCTGAGCGGGGTGCTCGGCCTGCCGCCCGGCATGCTCACCGTGCCGGCCGGCAGTTGCCTGCTGGTCAACCACGCCCCGGGTGCCCACCCGGGCGGCCT
>JAEVHO010000355.1 GCA_016802835.1 Micromonospora sp. ATA32
TCGACAGCACGGTTCCACACGCCCACCGACATCGTCAGCTTCATCGCCAACGCAGAAGCCATCAAGATCAAACCAGCGAGTTAATCATCTGCGAGCCCTAACGACTTGGTGCGCGATTGAAGTTGGGGCCTACCGACCTGAGGTGTTCGGCTGGTGATTTTTACCGCATCGCGCTGCGGTCGGAGACCAGCCCTGCGACTGCGAAGGCGGTCTGGCCGAAGTGTTCGCGGCGTCCGAGGTAGCGCTGCAGGGGTCTCCACTGCTTGGGTTCGGCGACACCGCCCCCAGCCACAGCAGCCGGCCTTGGTCGCCACTGATGGCGGTGGCCTTACAAATGTCTTACTTACGCTTGCCCGACACCAACGCCCGTCTCCCAGGCTGGTGCGCGCGAGGGCGTCCGACCTGCACCTCGGTACCGTCCAGGCGGCCAACTCCTCGATCAAGCCACCCAGATGTTCCCGCTTCTGGGTTGCGTCCCGGGCTCACCGCTACCCCGCACACCACGTCGTCGCACACCAGGCAGGGGCAGCGGAGTGCCGTCGAGGGCATCCGCGTCGTACCTGACGGCGGATGCCGCCTTCTGAGCCGCCGCGCTCGGCTATGCGGTGGAGGACAACGGCGTGCTCATCGAACGGCTGCTGAGCGCCGGCGCGATCCAACAGGACGTGGTTGTGACCATGGATGACAGACCCGCATTTCGGACGCTCCAGGCCGTACGGCATCCAGACGATCCGGTTCAGGAGGGCACCGGGATCGGGCTGGGCAGGCGGCTGCTGTTCCAACAGGTGCCCGAGGGGAAAGCTGGTGAACCAAGAACCGGTCCCCGGATTCATCTCGACGTCATGCCCACGGACCGGAGTCGTGACAACCTGTTCTGCGTCGAACGCAGCGCAGCCGAGCGAGTGGAGCGATACCAGGTAACGCGGTGCATCGTTCCGCCGCACCGGCGGCATCCGAGAACATCACGGACGGCGGCCGCCAGAGACCTGCGATCATGGGGCCGTGCCTGAGCTTGTTGAACGCGTGGATGAGAGCGATCGAGTGCTTGATGTCGTGCCGCGGGCAGAAGCGGTGGCAAGGGGCTGGATAACCCGCATCGCCACGACAGTCTGCCGTGATGAGCGAGGGCGGTACCTGGTCTATCGGCGACCGGACGATGCACCATGGTTCCCGGGACGTTATGAGGTCTCGTTCGGCGGCGCGGTCCAGCCCAGTGAGCCGTATGCAGTTGCCGCCGCCCGTGAACTGGCCGAGGAGCTTGGCGTGACGGTGCCTGTACGGTACCTGTTCAAATACCTGGTGCACGGGTCGATGGGAACTTACTGGCTCGGCGTTCATGACGCGCTGATCGACGCAGCGCTCTCGCCGTCGCCCCTGGAGGTCGCCTGGCACGGCTGGATGACTGCGGCAGAGCTACACGACGCCGTGCAGAGGCTTCCGTTCATCCCAGACGGGCAAGACGCCTGGCGCAGGTACCGCGCATCGGTAGGCGAGATTTGAGGCTAACCAACTTCGGTGTACCGCCGACCGCGCCGTCTTCTGGCAGACTTGCACTCCATGATCGATGACTTCGCCAAGGAGTACCTCCACCATGAACTGCGCGAAGTGCGGGAGGCGCTGGTCTGGAAGCTTGACGGGCTTTCCGAGTACGACATCCGCCGGCCGTTGACAGCGACCGGGACCAACCTCCTCGGGCTGGTCAAGCACAGGGCGTACTCGGATGCCAGGTACTTCGGCGAGGTCTTCGGCCGGCCGTTCCCCGGACCGATACCGCGGTGGAACGACGCGGGTGCCTGGGAGAACGACCTCTGGGCCACTGAGCATGAAACGCGCGCGGACACTCTGGGTCTCCACTGGTCGGTCTGCGAACACGCGGATGCGACGATCAACGCTCTGCCCATCGACGCGCCCGGACACGTACCCTGGTGGCCAAGGCCAGACGTGAAGTTGTTCAACGTCATGGTGCACAGCCTCAACGACACCACCCGGCATGCAGGACACGCCGACATCCTGCGCGAACAGTTGGACGGCCGGACCGGGACGACGGCCGAGTACGAGGAAGCGATCGATGTCGCTGCCCGCGAAGCCTACTGTGGGAAGGTTGAACAGGCCGCCAGAGCTGCTGATCTCGTCACCGCGCCTGATCGCTGCGGTGGCTGACAGCGTTTAATCGGTCGACTGTGATCGATGAACCGCGCACGCGTCCTCGATCGGCCGTTATGCGCCTCAAGCAGGCACACCACGAGGGACCGGTTCTTGGTTCGCCGAGGTTGCCCATACCCACTTCGGAAAGATGTCCGTTTTCTTCCTATGTGTTCCCGAGCCCAAGACGGTCAAGAACCGCCTGCACCTTGATCTGCACGCCGGTCCGGACCACCGAGAGGCCGAGGTCGCCCGGCTCCGGGAGCTCGGCGCCACAGTTCTCCGGGAGATCAAGGAACCGGGCACCGAACATGTCGTCATGGCCGACCCTGAAGGCAACGAGTTCTGCGTCCAGTAACGACGTCGTGCGCAAGATTCCATCGCCACGGCACGGCTGACGGGAGCGGAGGCCACGTACGCCGCCGCTCCCGTCAGAACAATCAATCGTTGACAGCCCCGGTAGGGGCCCGGGTGCTATGAGATTTGCACCTCGGGCACGGCCGGAGCGGCCGTCGGAGGCACCGTCAGCTCAGGCACGGTGGGAGCGGGCACAGTAGCCTCGGGCGTCGTCGTACCAGGCGTCGTCGTACCAGGCGCCGTCGTACCAGGCGTTTCCGGTGCTGGCGTCGTCGGGCTCGGCGTCGTCGCGGTCGGCCCCGGCGTCGTGGGGCTCGGCGTTGTCGCGGTCGGCCCCGGCGTCGTGGGGGCTCATTGTCTGCGACGGGGTCGGGCTCGGTGGGGCTTGCGGGTGCCGTCGGCGGCCGAGTGGGTGCCCCCGCTGCCGCACAATCGGATCGGCTGACCGCGTTGGTGTCCAGGGTGACAGCACCGTCACGGCTGAGGGCGCCGCCCTGCTCGATCTTCGCCTCGGATTGGAGCGTGATTCCGTTGACGGCCATGATCCGGCCGACAAGGGAGGTGTTGGCGCCCAGGGTGGCGGAGTCGCCGACCGTCCAGAAGATGCTGCAGGCGGGTCCCGGCGAGTTGACCACCCGCACGTTGCTGTTCTGCGCGGTGCTCAGCGTGGAGTCCAGTTGGAAGATGAAGACGGCGTTGGGGTTGCCCCCGGCGTCGAGGGTGAGCGTCCCGTCCAGTTTGGCGCTCTCCGTGGCCTTGTATACGCCGGGGGTGAGCGTTTGTCCTTGGAGCTCAGGGCCGACTGTCCGGCTCGAGGTTCGTCCGGCGGCGTCCTTGTACGCGACCGTCAAGTCGGACTGTGCCCGCTCCGCCACGGCGTCACCGGCGTGGCGCTGGCCGTTGATCACTCCCGGTGGGAATCCGGACACCTCCGTGCCCGGGTGTACCCCCACGTCCCCGTTGATGACGGAGTTTCCGTTGTTGGTGATGGCACCATCGGCGAGCACGGCGTAGGAGGCCGCCGTCGCGAGGTCGACCGGGGCCTCCACCCTGGTCGCGGAGAGTGCGGGGGCCAACCCGGCGAGGACCAGGCTTGACCCGAAGAAGGCTGACCGGGCAAGGCGAAGACCCTTGCCGGCGGTACGTGCGAAGTCGATAGTCATGGCTGGTGTCCGTTCGTTGTGACGGTGGTGGCAACGCGAAACGCCCGTTTCGCGGCGGCCGTTAGGCGCCTACCGCCTCCCCGCCGACCTTGGCTGCAAACCTGCCGCCGCGGGCAAACCGGGCATCCAGGAGCCGGGCAGCTACGCGAGGTCGCCCGGGCGTCTGGCTTGCTGCGATCCTCATGCCAGCCCGGTTCTTTGGACGGCTGATCGACGCAGCGGCCGCTACGCAGCCCTGGCGGTCTGACCGGCAGACTTCGAGAGGCCTCGGTTTGCTCCGATTGGGCCGTCAGCGGTTGCCACCGGGCTGAGGCGTCAGTGTGCCGCGCAGTCGGGCGACGCCGGCCCCGGTCAGCCCGTCCAGCACCGACGGGCGGCCGGCGAGGGTGGTGATCAGGTCCGCGGCACTGCCGGCGACCTCCGCGCCGGTTCCATGGGTCCAGCCGGTGTCCGTGCTGACGAAGCGGAGACCGTCGAGCAACCCGGCGGGGCGCAGGCCGCTGGCCTTCGGTGACGTCAACTGGTCGAGGGTGACGTTCGCGTGGGCGGCCGGAAGGCCGGTCCGGTTCAGGCCGAGCGGACGGCGGATGTCCTGGCCGTGCACGACCAGGTGGGTCAGCGGCGCGGCGGGGCCACCACCCGGTGGGAAGCGTCGCCCGGCCGTGGCCCGCAACGCCGCCACCAGCTCGGGAGCCGGGCGCTCGTCCCGCCGGGCCACCACGTCGGCCACCCGGTCGAAGTCGAACCGGTTGGTCGCCATCAGTCGCAGCAGCCGGGGCACCGACATCTCGTACGGCATGACGAGGTGCGAGACGACCTCACGGATCCGCCAGCCCGTACAGAGACTCGCCCGCGTCCAGGCATCGTCGTCCAGTTGTGCGAGTTGGTCGACCAGGGCCTGCCGTTCGACGGCGACCATGTCGGCGATGGTGTCCACGACCGAAACCCTACGAGGGGCATCACGCCGACGGCTTCTCCATTCGGCTCAACCTCGGGCCCGTGGTCCCCGAACCGCGGCTCGGTGGACTGGGCGGGCGGCGGGGCGTACCGTCAGCATTTACGCAGCGTGACGGCCCCTTGAGGTGGTCGAGATGCCGGTTCAGAAGCATGACAGTCGTCCGGTCGAGCGCCCGTCCGGGCTGGTGCCGCCGGCCGCACCGATGGACGGGGTGACCGAGCTCCGGCTGCACGGCGTCGGTGGCACCACCCCGGAGAACCTGCTCGCCGACGCGGCACCCCAGCTGGTCTCCGGCGACCGGGTCGCCGGCTTCTACCGCACGGCGGACCTCAAGGGGCGCCACGTCGAGGCGTACTCCTGGGGTGGGCTGACCTCGCGCAGCGCGAGCCGGGTGCTGTGGTTGCTGCTGTTGCCCTTCGCCCTGGTGAACGTCGCCGGCTGGATGTGCATGCCGAAGGCCTGGCGGCAGCCCTGGCGGTTCCGCGTGCACCGCGCGGTGGTGCGCTGGGCGGCGCTGGGCATGACCGTCAACCTGCTGCTGCTCGTCGCCATCACCTCGATGGACATCGTGGCGTTCCAGTGCGGCGCCCGGTCGGCGTGCGTGGACCGGTGGTGGCTGCGCTGGCTGGGCGCCGACGGGTTCGCCGACCATCCGGGTCGGCGGGTGCTGGTCGGCGCAGCGCTGCCGCTGCTGGTCGCGCTCGGGCTGAAGGCGCTCAGTGGCCGGTCGCTGGCCCGCTACGAGCAGGTACCCCCGCCGCAGGCCGGCACCACCGCGCGCGAACTGAGCGACGAGACAGCCGCCCGGCCGAACGTCGGGCTGGCGGACCTTGACTTCTGGAACGGCGGCGGCAGCGTCGCCGCGCTCGGGCTGCTGCATTTCGGCACGGCGCTGGCGTTCGTCGGCTGGATCACCGCCTGGACCGTCCGGTCGATCTCCCTGCAGGCCGGAACGGCCCCACCGTACGACGGGCTGGCCGTCGCGGCGACCTGGGTCGCCGCGCTGGCCGCGGTGGGCGCGGTGCTGCTGGCGACCCGGTCCCGGATCCGGCCGGT
>JAEVHO010000356.1 GCA_016802835.1 Micromonospora sp. ATA32
TGTGGATACGGTCTAGGCAACCACATCCTCGCAGGTCGGCTGCACCTTTCCCTTACCACCCTCGATGCCCGGGAACCCGTCTGAATAGCCGAGGCTGACGCTAAGGTATCCACGCATCCGGATCGGCTGCCCCTCGGGCAACTGCTGCACGGTGAAGAGCGCCCCGAGGTCCGGCGGGATCGAGTCGAAGCCACAGGCGTGCACCAGCCGGGCACCGGTGCGCTCCGCGGTGGCGTGGTGGCGCAGGTAGGTAAGGTCCACGAACTCCGACTCGCCGGTGAGGTCGACGTAGTCGGTGCCCGCCTCGGCGCAGGCCGCGACGACGCCCTCGCCGTAGCGGATGTACGGCCCGACAGTCGTGATCACCACCCGCCCCGCCTCGGCGAGCCGGCGCAGCGAGCCGGCGTCGGCGACGTCCGCCTCGACCACGCCCGCATCCACGCCCAGCCGGTCACGCAGCGCGCGCAGCCTGCCGCCGTCCCGCCCGGCCAACGCCCAGCGAGTCCCGACGGGCGCGTGTGCCGCGAGATACTCGGCGGTGAGGCTGCCGGTGAAGCCGGTGGCTCCGAAGAGCACAACCTCGAACTGCCGATCTGCCACCCACCGAGGTTACTGCTCGGCGCCGGCCCTCGGCGGGAATTGTGTGGCTTGGTCAGAAGGGTGCTGTTACGTCGCGGTTCCGCTTATACCCGTGCGATCAGCTTGATCTCGATCAGCTGCTCAGGAAAGGCCAGCCGCGGTGTGCCGACCGGTGTGGTTGCCACCTGTGGATCCTCGCGTCCGTAAACGGCCTTGCGCACCGGCCCGGCCACCTGAAATGCCGCGTCGACGTCAAGCACGTAGGGGACTTCCTCGACGACGTCGGCCAGCGAGGCTCCGAACCGGCGGAGCAACGTCTCGGCGTTGCCGTAGGCATGTTGCATCTGCCCGCCCATGTTCCCGTAGTCCGTGACCTCGCCGTGCTCGTCGAGCGGAGCCGGGGCTACGAGGTCAGGGCCGTCGTGCGCGAGCTGCCCGGACAGATAGATCGTGTCACCGTGTTTGATCGCCTGGACGTATCCGTAGGATTCCTCCCAGGGAACACCGAAATACTCGGTGGGCGTGTCGGCGTGTCGGCCTTTGCGCTGCCGGCATGGCTCTCCTTCGTGGTGTGGTGCCGGAACGCCATGACCGCGAAATGCTCTGGAAATGCGGATCAGAGGTGCCGTTTTCGGCAAGGATGGTGCCAGCGAAGCGTTTCAGGTGCGCCCAGGCTTCCTCGGTCGAGTTGAGGTCCGGGGCGTAGGCGGGTAGCCGGATCACGGTCGGCCAGTCCTGGGTGGGCGATCAGGGCTGCATCGCGGCGCTGACGTGCGTGTTCAGGTTGTCCCAGATCAGGATAATCGGCGCCGACAGCGGTGGTGAGAATCAGGGTGGATCCAGATCGATGCGCACCGTCAGCGGGCTCGTGTGCATCGCCTTGGATGTGCGGAGGCAGAGCCGGCGTGCGAGATTGCCCCGCCCGAGGATCCGCTGGCGCTCGTGCGGGTCATCGCCGTCGAGGATATGCGCAGTTCCGGTCCGCCAGCTTGCGCGCGAACCGCCGCGTACCTTGACCCGGACGTGGGGATTGGCCTCTAGGTTTCGCACCCAGTCGGCATGG
The DNA here is from genome assembly GCA_016802835.1 of Micromonospora sp. ATA32. Lineage (GTDB taxonomy): Bacteria > Actinomycetota > Actinomycetes > Mycobacteriales > Micromonosporaceae > Micromonospora. The sequence goes on from JAEVHO010000356.1 coordinate 1,643, forward strand.
CGGCCCCGCTGGGAGACCAGCCAGAAGACTTCGCCGTCTAGGCCGTCGCACACCGGGGTGTACCGCAGCTGTCCTGTGCGCCGTCCGGTCGTCTCCAACAGGGCGTCGCCGGGAATCGGGAGTTTCAACTCCCACGCGAGCCTGACGATCGGGTTGACCAGGCGCTGCTGAAGTGCATGCATCGTGGCCGGCCAAGACATGTCAGGACCCGTCTGGCCGCGCCGCCCGGAAGCCGCGCCGCCCACATTGTCTGCCGAATTGCCTCATGACCCTTCCCGTCGGGTATTTAGCTCGGCCCGTAAGCCCATGCGGGATCCGTTTTCCCGAGCGCTTAGGTCATGGCCGCGCCAGAGACAACGGTACAACGGCGAAGAACGCGAGCATGAGGAATCATAGATTCGGGCGTGGATGACAGCGCCGCGCCGATCGGTGCGCCCGCAAACATGGTGACGATTGAGATCAGCGGCGGCCCGCTTTGGACCCGGGTCCGACCCTGTTGGCGATTCGGTGATCCGTTCGGCGTGTCCACAGTGACCTGGTGGCTCAGACCCGGATGATCTGGTCGCGGCCGTTTGTTACCCCTCGTCCTGGCCGTAGGATCGGGTGCTTGATGTCGCTGCAGCCACGCCCGTGGCCGGAACCGGCCGGAGAGATCGCCGCCGCGGTACGCGCCATGTACGCCGGGCGTCGGGCGCCGTTGCCGGTGGTGATCCGCGACGAGTTGGGCGAGTTGTTCGCCGATGAGCGGTTCGCGGGGGCGTTCGCGGATCGGGGCACGCCAGGCTGGTCACCGGGCCGGTTGGCGCTGGTGACCGCGCTGCAGATGCTGGAGAATCTGACCGACCGGCAGGCCGCGGAGGCGGTCCGGGACAAGATCTCCTGGAAGTACGCGCTGGGGCTGGAACTGACTGACACCGGCTTCGACTTCTCGGTGCTCAGCGAGTTCCGCAAACGGGTGGCCGAGCACGGCCTGGAAGCGGTCGCGTTGGACCTGCTGGTCGCCGCGCTGGTCGACAAAGGCCTGATCAAGCCGCGGGGTAAGCAGCGTACCGATTCGACGCATGTGTTGGCCGCGGTGCGTGACCTCAACCGGCTGGAACTAGCCGGGGAGGCGGTGCGCGCGGCGTTGGAGGCCCTCGCGGTGACGGCACCGCAGTGGCTGGCCCAGGTGGTGCAGGTATCGGGCTGGGCGGCCGGCTACGGGGCGCGCATCGACTCGTGGCGGCTGCCGACGTCGAAGACCAAGCGGGCGCAGCTGGCCGCCGCCTACGGCCAGGACGGGTTCACCCTGCTGCAGGCGGTGTACGCGCCGGATTCCCCGCCGTGGCTGGCGCAGGTGCCGGCGGTGGAGACGCTGCGGCGGATCCTGGTGCAGAACTACCTGGTCGTGGCCGACCGGCAGGGACGGGAGGTGATCACCATGAGGGACGCCGACACACACGGCCTCCCGCCCGGTAGATGCCGGATCACCTCGCCGTACGACACCGACGCCCGCTGGGGCGGCAAGCGGGACCTGGTCTGGAACGGGTACAAGCTGCACATCAGCGAGACCTGCGACGCCGACCCCGCCACCGATGACGATGCGGCCGGGCCACCGAACCTGATCACCCACGTGGCGACCACCGACGCCAGCGTGCCCGACGTGGCGATGACCGAACCGATCCACGCCGAACTGGCCCGCCGCGGGGTGCTGCCCGCCGAGCATTACCTCGACTCCGGCTACCCCTCGGCTGATCTGCTGGTATCCAGCCGGGCCGACTACGGCATCGCCCTGGTCACCCCGATGCTGGCCGACACCTCACCGCAGGCCCGCGCCGGCAACGGCTACGACCGATCTGCGTTCACCGTTGACCGGGACGCCCGGACGGTCAGCTGCCCCCAAGGCAAGACCAGCACCTCGTGGGCCCCCGCCCTCCAGCGTGGCACCGAGGTGATCGTCGTACGGTTCGACCGGCAGACCTGCCAGACTTGCCCGGTCAAGGACCAGTGCACCACCGCCACCCGCACCGGCCGACAGTTGACGCTGCGCCCTCGACCGGTGCAGGAAGCCCTCGATGCGGCCAGAGCCGAGCAGGCCACCACCGCCTGGCAGGCCCGCTACGCCCGCCGCGCCGGCGCCGAATCGACCATCGCCCAATCGGTCAAGGTCACCGACACCCGGCAGGCCCGCTACCGCGGGCTGCCCAAGATCCGTCTGGAACACAACTTCAAAGCCATCGCCCTGAACTTCATCCGCCTCGATGCCTGGTTCAACGGCGTACCCGTCGATCCCAGACATACCAGCCACCTCAGCAGGCTGGACCTCGCTCTGGCCGCATAAGCCAACGTCAATCGCCAACAGGGTCTAAGCTGCCCGGAATGCACCCGGCCGCGAGGCACACAGTCAGCCAAGCAGATCGCGATGCGGGAACCGGGAAAACTGCGCCCATATCCGTCGGGCGATTCCGCGCCGGTCGACGTCCGCGCGCGAACGGCCAGCCAAGCGCGGCCCCAAAAGCGCTGTCAGTAACCGGAAGCATGAAATCACCAGCAGGAGGAGCGCGACGTGGCCTTCTTCCAGGAGACCCGCCGGCGGCAATCAGAGGTCATGTCGGCTGAGCAGATCGTCTCCTACACCCTGGCCATGGAACGTAGACACCGGCCGGTGTGGTCACGGAGGAAGGTCAGGTCAGTCCGCCGGTGCGGCGGTGGACCGCCCTGCCGGTCGAGACACCGGGTACCGCACAGACGAGGGCACTGGCCCGGTGAGGCGTCATGACCACGCACGGACCGGTTCTGCCGATCTGGACCTGCGCCGGGTGCGGCGCCCCATGGCCCTGCCGCACACGACGCCACGAGCTGCGAGCCGAGTTCGAGCGCGCTCCCATCTCCCTCGCCCTGTACATGGGCTCCTGCATGGTTGCTGCGAGCCAGGACATGGGCTGGGCTCCCGCTGATCTACTCCATCGCCGGTTCCTGGGGTGGCTGCGATGACCGCACCCCACACTAGTGACCTGCTCCACGTGCCCCGAGCAGCCCCGCCGCGCCCTCGCCGCCGCCGTCCGTACCGTTGGCGCCGGCCGCACCGCCCCCGACCACCGCCTCACCCGCCTGTGACACCGGCCGTTGAGATCGGTTCCTGTGGGTACCGCTTGGGTCGAAATTCATACGCCACGTCCCGGCGCTGGTGGGTTGCGTACGGTCGTGGCTGTGGACGTGCTGCTGCGCGGCGGACCCGGTGACGGCCAAGTGGTGCCCGGCGGCGGGGAGGCCGTCGCCTGGCAGGCCTGCCTGTACGAGATCACGCGCGAGTACGGCCGCCGGCACGGACGCGACCTGCGCGTGTACCGGCACCGCCCTGACTGCTGTGAGCCGTACGGCCGAGGCGCCGAGGACCGCTGCGAGTGATCTGCCCGTCCGGATGCCCGCAGTAAAGCGCCACCCCGCCCTGGCGGCGCCCGCGCCGGCGACACCGAGACGGGCACGGTGCTGCGGTGGGAGCTCGAGTCGGAGCCGGGGCCCCCTGCGCACGGTCCATCGCCTGCTGGGCACCGGCACCGCCGGACCGTGGCGTGAACAGGGCACAGCGTCCCCGAGAACTCGGCAGGAGCAGCACCGGACCTGGCGCGCCCGGAACGACAATTATTGGTACACCCGCCGCCAACTCAGGCATGCTCTTCGACTGCGCCCACCGGTCGAAGCACTTCAGCAGCTTTCCCAGACCCCGTCGCCCATGTCATCTTGATCAATTCACGAGGGCAGCTAGACATCCTGGCTTGCGCCTTCATCACGTTGTACGAAGTCGTGGTGCACAACGATGGTGCCGTCGACATCGATCGAAAGCGCAACCCAAGTGCGGGCGGGCGCGGGTGCCGACGCCGGCAGGCGGACCAGGATTGGCCCGCTGTCGGTGGGGACGGAGAGCACTGCCATAAACAACTGGTCGATTAGGTCGTTCTGGGGAGATTTGATTCTGTGATGGTGATCGTGTAGCTGACGTCGCGGGTGTGCTCGGTTTCTCG
>JAEVHO010000357.1 GCA_016802835.1 Micromonospora sp. ATA32
GGCCGGTCGGTCTTCTTGGCCGCCGTGGTCTTCTTGGCCGCGGTGGCCTTCGCGCCAGCCGCCTTGGTCCCGGCCGCCTTGGCGGTGGTCGCCTTGGCGCCGCCGGCCCGGGCTGCGGTGGTCTTCGTGGCAGCCGCGGTGGTCTTCTTCGCGGGCGCCGCGGCCTTCGGCGCCTTGCCGCTGGCCACCATCTCCTTGAAACCGGCGCCCGGACGGAACGTCGGCACCGCTGTCTTCTTGACCTTCACCGCCTCGCCGGTACGCGGGTTGCGCGCTGTTCGTGCGCCGCGTACGCGCTTTTCGAACGCTCCGAATCCGGTGATGGCCACCTTCTCGCCCTTGGTGACCGCCGCCTGGACCTCGGCGAGGACCGCGTCGAGCGCCGCCGTCGCCGTCTTCCGGTCCCCCAGGCGAGCGGCGAGCGCCTCGATGAGCTCGGCCTTGTTCACGACTTCCTCCCGATTGTGCAACTGACTCGACGCGAGCCATTCTGCGCGCACCGTATGCCCTGTGCTGCCTGGACACAAACATTCGGTGGAAAAAAGCCCTTGTGTCGTAACGGAATCGCCCCCACCGGTCGGACCGGTGGGGGCGAAAACCGATGTGTGATCGGGCGTACGGCTATGCCACGGCGGGCAGGAACGCGGGCCGACCCCCCTCGAAGGCACCGATCTCCGCCTCGTGCCGGAGGGTGAGTCCAATGTCATCCAAGCCCTCCATCAGCCGCCAGCGGCTGAAATCGTCGAGCGGGAACGCCCAGGTGGCGTCCGCGACCCGGACCTGGCGGGCGGTCAGGTCGACGGTGACCGGGATGGTCGGATCGGACTCGACCAGATCCCAGATCCCCTCGACGGCTTTCAATTCCAACTCGACCGGGAGCAGACCTTCCTTGAGCGCGTTGCCCCGGAAGATGTCCCCGAACCGAGGGGCGATCACCGCCCGGAAACCCCAGTCGCGCAACGCCCAGACGGCGTGCTCCCGGGAGGAGCCGGTGCCGAACTCGGGGCCAGCGACGAGAATCGACGCGCCCGAATGGGCCGGATCGTTGAGCACGAATGCCGGATCCTCCCGCCAGGCGTTGAAGAGCCCGTCGGCGAAACCGGTCCGGGTCACCCGCTTGAGGTACACGGCGGGGATGATCTGGTCGGTGTCCACGTTGGAACGGCGCAGCGGCACGGCGGTACCGGTGTGGGTGGTGAAGCTGTCCATCTCTCGCAGCTGCCCTTCTACAGGTCGGCGGGGGCGGCCAGCCGGCCGACCACGGCGGTGGCGGCGGCAACCGGCGGGGACACCAGGTGGGTACGCCCACCCCGCCCCTGGCGGCCCTCGAAGTTGCGGTTGGAGGTCGACGCCGAGCGCTCCCCGGGCTTCAGCGTGTCGGGGTTCATCCCGAGACACATGGAGCAGCCGGCGAAGCGCCACTCGGCGCCGGCGTCGGTGAAGACCTTGTCCAGTCCCTCCGCCTCGGCCGCTTCGCGGACGGCGGCCGAGCCGGGCACGACGAGCATCCGTACCCCGTCGGCGACCCGCTGGCCGCGCAGCACGTCGGCGGCGGCGCGAAGGTCCTCCAGCCGGCCGTTGGTGCAGGAGCCGACGAAGACCACGTCGATCGGGAGCTCCCGCAGCGGGGTGCCGGGGCGCAGGTCCATGTACTCCAGCGCGCGGCGGGCGGCAGCCCGTTCGGAGTCGGTGCCGAACTCCTCCGGGTGCGGCACCGGCGCGCTCAGCGGCGCGCCCTGACCGGGGTTGGTGCCCCAGGTGACGAACGGGGTCACCTGGGTCGCGTCGAGGGTCACCTCGGCGTCGAAGGTGGCGCCCGCGTCGGTGGGCAGGGTCCGCCAGTACGCCACCGCGGCGTCCCAGTCGGCGCCCTGCGGCGCGTTCGGCCGCCCCTTGAGGTACGCGAAGGTGGTCTCGTCCGGCGCGATCATGCCGGCCTTGGCGCCCCACTCGATGGACATGTTGGCGATGGTCATCCGGCCCTCCATGGACAGCGCCCGGATCGCCTCGCCGCGGTACTCCACGATGTGCCCGCGTCCGCCGCCGGTGCCGACCTGGGTGATCAGCGCGAGCACCAGGTCCTTGGCGGTGACGCCGGGGCCGAGCTGGCCGGTGACGGTCACCGCCATCGTCTTCGGCCGGCTCTGCGGCAGCGTCTGGGTGGCCAGCACGTGCTCCACCTCGCTGGTGCCGATACCGAAGGCCAGCGCGCCGAAGGCGCCGTGGGTGGCGGTGTGCGAGTCGCCGCAGACGATGGTCATGCCGGGCTGGGTGAGGCCGAGCTGGGGGCCGATGACGTGCACGATGCCCTGGTTGTCGTCGCCCAGCGGGTGCAGCCGGACGCCGAACTCGGCGCAGTTGCGGCGCAGCGTCTCGATCTGGGTGCGCGAGGTGGGGTCCGCGATGGTGAGCAGGTCGCCGCGCCGCTCCCGGAACGCCGGGTCGGCGTACCCGGTCGGGGTGTTGTGGTCCTCGGTCGCGACCGTGAGGTCGGTCCGGCGGACCCGGCGGCCGGCGAGCCGTAGCCCGTCGAAGGCCTGCGGGCTGGTGACCTCGTGTAGCAGGTGCAGGTCGATGTAGAGCAGATCCGGCTCACCCTCGGCGGAGCGGACGACATGCGCGTCCCAGACCTTCTCGGCCAGGGTCCTCGGCTCAGGAGTGACTCCCACCATCTGGACATCCTAAATTCTGGGAGGTAAGTTTCGGCTTGTGGGACACAGTATGAGCGGTGTCGGCGTTCTCGACAAGGCGGTGGTCATCCTGGCCGCCTGCGTCGACGGCGCCAGCCTGGCCGAACTCGTTGAACGAACCAAGCTGCCCCGGGCCACCGCGCACCGGCTGGCACAGGCGCTGGAGATCCACCGGATGCTCGTCCGGGACACCCAGGGACGGTGGCGCCCCGGGCCCCGGCTCGGTGAACTGGCCAACGCCGCGCCCGACGTGCTGCTGACCGCGGCCGAGCCGCTGCTGGCGGCGCTGCGCGACGCGACCGGGGAGAGCACCCAGCTCTACCTGCGCCGGGCCGACGAGCGGATCTGCGTGGCCGCCGCGGAGCGGGCCAGCGGGCTGCGGGACACCGTGCCGATCGGCTCCGTGCTGCCGATGACCGCCGGTTCGGCGGCGCAGATCCTGCTCGCCTGGGAGCCCCCTGAGGCGGTGATGCCGCTGCTGCCCCGGTCCAAGTTCACCGGCCGCACGCTGGCCGAGGTACGCCGCCGAGGCTGGGCGCAGAGCGTCGCCGAGCGGGAGGCGGGTGTGGCGAGCGTCTCGGCCCCCATCCGCGACCGCACCGGCCGGGTCATCGCCGCGGTCAGCATCTCCGGCCCGATCGAGCGCCTGGGCCGCCGCCCCGGCGAACGGCACGCCATGGCCGTCGTCAGAGCCGGTCAACGCCTCTCCGGCCTCTGATCCACCCCCACCCGGCCGCCTCGTTCCGGGCGCACCGGACAGCGCCGATCCAGGGCATCTCGTGGTTGCCCGACCTCGAGGCACGACGACATGCCCTGGATCGGACATGACGCAGCGGCGCGGGAGGTGTGGAGAGGGAAGGAACGGGAAGATCCGGCAAAAGAGAAACAGCCCGCCTCACGTACGTGAGACGGGCTGTGCACTGTAGCCCCGACCGGATTCGAACCGGCGCTACCGCCTTGAGAGGGCGGCGTCCTGGGCCACTAGACGACGGGGCCAGAACTTTCCCTTGGCCGCTCTTTCGAGCGGCGCCTCCGAACTCTAGCAGAGATCCTTTTCCGTCCCCCTCAGCGGGAAGCGGAGCGGCTCCAGCAGAATCCAGCGACCGGCATTCTCGCGAACGTCGGTTGCTGGGGTACCAGGACTCGAACCTAGACTAACTGAACCAGAATCAGTCGGGCTGCCAATTACCCCATACCCCATTGGCACCTCGCGGCACCGAGGAGAAACTCTACCCTCCCGGTGCCGACAGGCCAAATCCGGCCCTCGAAACCGCCCCTGAGCTGCGACTTCGGGCGCCGGTGCATCAACCGACCGGGACCACCGGGTTGGTCAGGTCGCCGATCCCCTCGATGCGTACGGTGACCGTATCCCCGTCCACGAGGGGGCTAACCCCGGCCGGCGTTCCGGTCAGCACCACGTCCCCCGGGAGCAGCGTCATCACGTGCGAGATGTACGACACCAGGGCCGGCACGTCGAAGACCATGTCCCGGGTCCGGCCGAGCTGGCGGACCTCCATCTCCTCCCGTTCGCGGCCGACCTCGCAGCGGATCTCCAGGTCCGTGACGTCCAGCCCGGTGGTGATCCACGGACCGATCGGGCAGAACGAGTCGAAGCCCTTGGCGCGCGTCCACTGACCGTCGGCGCGCTGCAGGTCCCGCGCGGTCACGTCGTTGGCGCAGGTGTAGCCGAAGATGGCCCGCTCGGCGGCGGCCCGGTCCGCCCGGCGGGCGCCCGGCGCCCCGATCACCACCGCCAGCTCCGCCTCGTGCTCGACCTGCTTGGACAGCTCCGGCAGCCGGATCGCGTCCCGCGGTCCGATCACGGACGTGGAGGGCTTCAGGAAGAGCAACGGCTCCTTCGGCACCTCGCTGCCGTGCTCGGCGGCGTGTTCGGCGTAGTTGCGGCCGACACAGACCACCTTGCTCGGCAGGATCGGCGAGAGCAGCCGGACGTCGGAGAGCGCCCAGCGGGCGCCACTGAACTGGATCTTGCCGAACGGGTGGCCCTCGACCTCCGCGATGGTCAGGCCCTGCGGGCCCGCCTCCGGCTCGCCCTCGACGACCCCGAACGACATTCCCTTGGCATGAGCAAAACGAGCGATACGCACCAGGCCAATCTAACCCGCCCGGCAGGCCGGACGGCCGGCGGCACGAAACGCGCAGCCTATGCCAACCGCGCGGGACCGGAGCCGGATTCGCCACTTCGTACCCGCCCGGCGGTACGTCACCCATAGCGTCGGCTGCGGAGGTTCGTTCGTATGCCTGCATCGACACGACACCACAGAGCCCTCGCAGTGTTCGTCAACTGCCTCGGCGTCCTCGCCGCCGTGCCGGCACTGCCCGCGGCGGCCCCGAAGGCGGCGGCCGCACCAGCGGCACAAGCCGCACCAACCACACCAACCGCACCAGCGGCAGCGGCAGCACCGGTGACAGCGGTGGCAGCGGTCGGCGCGGCGCCCGCCGCGCCGTCGCACCACCCGCGGTGTCCCCGCCGCACGTCGCGCCACCACGGCGGCGCCGCCGCCGGTCACCGTGGCGGTGGCTCCGGCGAGCACACCGGCGCCGGCCTACCGGATCCGCGTCCGCAACGAGGGCAACCTGCCGGTGGACACCACGGTCCGGCAGGAGCTGCCACCCGGCTCGTCGGCGACCGCCATCACCGCCGGCGGGCGGGCCACCCGGAGCGGCGACCGGACCACGGCCACCGAGGTGACCTGGCGGCTCAAGCTGCCGGCCCGCAGCACCACCACGCTGAACACCGCATTCACCCCGGCCGCGCCGGGCCGACCGCTCACCGCGCCCGCCTGCGCCTTCGCCACCGACGCAGCCGGCCGTACGACTGCGCCACCGCGACCTGGAACGCGGCCCCGGTGCCGGCGGCCAAGGTCACCGCGGCGCGGTGTGGCGCCGGACTCCGGTGCTGCTCGCCGCGCTGGGTGCGGTGCT
>JAEVHO010000358.1 GCA_016802835.1 Micromonospora sp. ATA32
GTATGAAGAAGCGATGACGAGCGACGCGGCCTCCGCCCGACCCGACCCCACCGACGAGGTCGTCGACCTCTGCCGCGATCTGCTGCGGATCGACACCACCAACACCGGCGACAACGCCACCAGCGTCGGCGAACGCCGGGCCGCCGAGTACGTGGCGGAGAAGCTCGCCGAGGTGGGCGTCGAGTCCGTCATCCACGAGTCCGCGCCGGGCCGGGCCAACCTGGTCGCCCGCATCCCGGGCAGTGACCCGGGCCGGGAGGCGCTGCTGGTGCACGGCCATCTCGACGTGGTGCCGGCCGACGCCGACGAGTGGTCGGTGCACCCGTTCTCCGGCGAGATCCGCGACGGCTACCTCTGGGGCCGGGGCGCGATCGACATGAAGGACTTCGACGCCATGGTGCTCGCCGTGGTCCGTGGCTGGCAGCGCACCGGTGTCCGCCCGTCCCGGGACATCGTGCTCGCGTTCACCGCCGACGAGGAGGCCGGCAGCGACTACGGGGCGCACTTCCTCGTCCAGCGGCACCGGGATCTCTTCGCCGGCTGCACCGAGGCGATCGGCGAGGTGGGCGGCTTCTCCTACTCGATCAACGACGCCCAGCGGCTCTATCTGATCGAGACGGCCGAGAAGGGCATCGACTGGCTGCGGCTGCACGCCAAGGGCCGCCCCGGGCACGGCTCGATGGTGCACGACGACAACGCGGTCACCGCGCTCGCCGAGGCGGTGGCCCGGATCGGGCGGCACCGCTTCCCGGTGGTGGTCACCGACACCGTTCGGGCGTTCCTCGAGGAGGTCTCCGACCTGCTCGGCGTCGAGCTGGACCCGGACGACCCGGAGACCGCGATCGCCAAGCTCGGCCCGATCGCCAACATCATCGGCGCGACCATCCGCAATACGGCCAACCCGACCCGGTTGGCCGCGGGCTACAAGGACAACGTGATCCCCGGCCGGGCCACCGCCACCATCGACTGCCGCAGCCTGCCGGGCCAGTCGGAGCTGTTGGAGCGGCAGTTGCGCGAGCTGGTCGGCCCGGACATCGCGATCGAGTACATCCAGCGCCAGCCCGCGCTGGAGACCACCTTCGACGGTGACCTGGTCGACGCGATGTCCGCCGCGCTGCGCGCCGAGGACCCGGGCGCCCGGCCGGTGCCGTACATGCTCTCCGGCGGTACGGACGCCAAGGCCTTCTCCCAGGCGGGCATCCGCTGCTTCGGCTTCGCGCCGCTGCGGCTGCCGGCGGATCTCAACTTCTCCGCCCTGTTCCACGGCATCGACGAGCGGGTTCCGGTGGACGGACTACAGTTCGGCGTGCGGGTTCTCGACCGGTTTCTCCGCAGCTGCTAGCCAGGTCCGGCGCGTCGCCGCCGGCCCGGATCCTCCCCCATCGCGAAGGGACTGCCTCACATGACCGACCAGCACGGTGAGCTGGACGCCGCCCTCGAGCGGGTGATCGATGCGACCCGCCGTCACCTCGCCGCCGTCCGCGCCGCCCAGGGCCGGATCGACGACGACAACGTCTGGCAGGCGTACGTCGCGCTGAACAACGCCTCGTTCGCCTACGACGAGCAACTCCTCGACGCCTACGGCGAGGTCACTCCGTGGGACGTCGAGTCGATCGACCCCGACGAGGCCGACGAGCGGTTCGCCGCCGCCGGCGGCGACGGGCTGGAGGCGACCGACCCGCACCCGAGCGTGATCTCGGTGCGCCAGCGCCGGGACTACCGGGTGCCGAGCGTCTCCGCGCTGATCCGGGTCGCCGAGGTGGCCCGCCGGGAGGGCACCCCGGAGGAGGACGAGCCGGCCCCCGTCGAGGGCGTCGGCGAGGCGGTGCTGGAGCTGCTGCAGAGCGGCGACGGCTCGCTGAGCGCGCTGGATGTCCCCGAGCTCGAGCCGCTCGACGGGGTGGTGATGGTCAGCGAGGTCGGCACCCCGGTCGACCTGGAGTCGTTCGACGACGACGACCCGGCGGGCCCGTTCCAGCCGGCCGTCGACGATCGGCTGGTCGGTCGGCTCGACGAGCACCCTTTCCTGGAGCTCGACGAGGAGCACGACCACGCCCACTAGGCCGCGACGGCCCCGGGTCGACGCGCGGTCGGACCCCGGGGGTCGGTGTCAGCCGGCGTACGCCCCGGCTGCCGGCCCTCAGTACGACAGACCCGGCTGCGGCTGGTTGACCCGCCGACGGCGCAGCACCACTTTGCGGGTGCCGTCCCGGAACAGCTGCACCCGGGCCAACTCCCAACCGGAGAACTCCGCCTGGATCGCGAGCTGCGCCGCGGCGGTCAACCGGTCGACATTCGGCGGCAACCGCAGCGGCGCGTATTCGTAGTCCATGTGCCCTATGCTGCCCAGCCCGGCGGCCGTTCGCCACCCCCTGCCACGCCCAGCCGCGCCGCGTTGCGGCACCGCTGGGCGGAAGCGTGCTCAGCCGTCCCGTTCCGGATAGCCGACCGGCACCGCCGACACGTCGTCGAGCGCCGTGACGATCTCCTCCGGCAGGGTCATCCGCTCCACCTGCAGCGCGCCGAGCAGCTGGCCGACCGTGCGCGCGCCGAGGATCGGGGCGACCACACCGGGTCGGTCCCGGATCCAGGCCAGCGCCACCTCCAGGGGCGAGACGCCCAGCCCGCCGGCGGCGGTGGCCACCGCCTCCACGATGCTGGAGCAGCGCGGCTCCAGGTAGGTGGCGACGAACCGCTCGAAGTGCGGTGAGGCGGCCCGGGAGTCCGCCGGCCGGCCGTGCCGGTACTTCCCGGTGAGCACCCCCCGTCCCAGCGGCGACCAGGGCAGCACGCCCAGACCGAGCGCCTCGCAGGCGGGCAGCACCTCGCGTTCGATGCCCCGCTCCAGTAGCGAATATTCGACCTGGGAGGCGACCACCGGCGCCCGACCGGGGAAGGCGGCCTGCCAGGCGGCGGCTCGGGCGGTCTGCCAACCGGAGAAGTTCGACACACCGACGTACCGGACCCGGCCGCTGGACACCGCGTGGTCCAGGGCGGACAGGGTCTCCTCCAGCGGGGTGTGCGGGTCGTACCCGTGCACCTGCCAGAGGTCGACGTGGTCGGCGCCGAGCCGGCGCAGCGAGGCGTCCAGCGTGCGGAGCAGGTGGCCGCGGGAGCCGTCGCGGCGCCGGCCGCTGCCCGGTCGCAGCCCCGCCTTGGTGGCGATCAGCAGGTCGTCGCGGGGGACCAGGGTGCCCAGCAACGAGCCGATCACCGACTCGGCGTCGCCGTCACCGTACACGTCGGCGGTGTCGATCAGGTTGCCGCCCGCGTCGAGGTAACTCTTCAGCTGGGCGGCCGCGTCATCGGCGTCGGTGTCCCGGCCCCAGGTCATGGTGCCGAGCGCGAGCCGGGAAACCGCCAGCCCGCTTCGGCCGAGCGGTCGCTGTTGCATGGGTGAACCTTATTTCGAACCCGCCGCCACCGATATCCTCGCTCCTGTCATGTCTGGGCGGTCCGGTGGCTGATCGCGGTGAGCCGGCCCGGGGCGGCCGCCGGTAGCGGCCTCGTCGGTGCCGACCGCGCGGGTGTGGCGAGCCGGTCGTCGGGGCCCCCACGGGTAGTGCGTAACCTGGTGCGACCTGTGGTGTGGATGGGGGAGGACCAGTGCGACTCGGGCTCAGCCTCGGATACCAGACGGCGTGGAGCACGCCGGCCGACCACCTGGCTCTGGCCCAGGAGGCGGACCGGCTCGGCTACTCGGTGGTGTGGGCGGCGGAGGCCTACGGCTCCGACTCGCCCAGCATGCTGGCCTGGATCGCCGGCCAGACCGAACGGATCGACGTGGGCGCCGCGGTGATGCAGATCCCGGCCCGCACCCCGGCAATGACCGCGATGACGGCGGCCACCATCGACGCGCTCTCCGGCGGCCGGTTCCGGCTCGGCCTGGGGGTCTCCGGCCCGCAGGTCTCCGAGGGCTGGCACGGCGTGCGCTTCGCCAAGCCCCTCGCGCGCACCCGCGAGTACGTGGACATCGTGAAGCTGGCCATCGCGCGCAAGGAGGTCGCATACGACGGCGAGCACTACACGTTGCCGCTGCCGGACGGCCCGGGCAAGGCGCTGCGGCTGGGCTTCCACCCGCCCCGCGAGCACATCCCGATCTATCTGGCCGCGGTCGGCCCGAAGAACCTGGAGCTGGCCGGGGAGGTCGCCGACGGCTGGCTGGCCGTCTTCTACGCCCCGGAGTTCGCCGACGAGCAGCTCGCCGCCGTCGCCGCGGGTCGGGCGAAGGTCGGCAAGGAGCTGGCAGGCTTCGACGTCGTCCCGTCGGTGCCGGTGGTGGTCGGCGACGACGTCGCCTCCTGCGCGGAGCTGGTCCGCTGGTACGCCGCGCTCTACGTCGGCGGGATGGGCAGCCGGCAGCAGAACTTCTACAACCAGCTCGCGACCCGGATGGGCTACGGCGACGCCGCCCGCGAGGTGCAGGACCTCTACCTGGCCAAGCGGCAGCGTGACGCCGCCGCCGCGGTGCCGATGGAGTTCATCGACCGCACCTCGCTGCTCGGCCCGAAGGAGCGCATCGCCGAGCGGATGCGGCAGTACGCCGCCGCCGGGGTCACCACCCTGTCGCTCACCCTGTTCGTCGCCGACCGGGACAGCGGCGTGCAGACCCTGCGCACCTGCGCCGAGGCGCTGGAGCTGGCGGGGGTCGGCGAGTGACCTGGGTCGAGGCGATCGTCCTCGGCATCGTCCAGGGGCTCACCGAGTTCCTGCCGGTCAGCTCCTCGGGTCACCTGCGGATCACCTCGGCGATCTTCTTCGGCCGCGACGCCGGCGCCTCGTTCACCGCGGTCACCCAGCTGGGCACCGAGTCGGCGGTGTTGATCTACTTCGCCAAGGACATCTGGCGGATCGTGCGGACCTGGCTGCTCGGCCTGCGGGACCGCTCGGTCCGCTCCAGCCTCGACTACCGGATGGGCTGGTACGTGATCGTCGGCTCGATCCCGATCGGGCTGTTCGGTTTCGTGTTCAAGGACCAGATCAAGACCGCCGGGCGCAACCTCTGGGTGGTGGCCACCACCCTGATCGTCTTCGCCTTCGTGCTGGCCTTCGCCGAGTACTGGGGCCGGCAGACCCGCACCCTGGAGAACTTCCGGATGCGCGACGGCGTCGTGATGGGCTTCGCCCAGGCGATGGCGCTCGTCCCGGGGGTGTCCCGCTCGGGCGGCACGCTCACCGCCGGCCTGCTGCTCAACCTGACCCGGGAGACGGCGGCCCGGTACTCGTTCCTGCTGGCTATCCCGGCGGTGGTGATGTCCGGGGTGTTCAGCCTCGGGGACGTCTTCGAGCCGTCCGCGCCGGGCACGGCGGCGCCCAGCGGCGCCCAGCTGGTCGTGGCGACGCTGATCGCCTTCCTGATCGGCTACGCGGCGATCGCCTGGCTGCTGCGGTACGTGGCGCACCACACCCTGTACGTCTTCGTGCTGTACCGGGTCGCGCTGGGCACCCTGGTGCTCGCCCTGCTGATGACCGGCACCATCGCCGCCACCTGAGCCGAGCCGACGGCCCCCGACACCCGCCCGGTGCCGGGGGCGCCGCGTACCCGCCGGAGCGTCGCGCGGCGGCCGGCGGGCAGGTCATAGGGTGATCGGTGTGGCGACCCTTCTGCTTCTGCGACACGGCCGG